>WFRX01000344.1 GCA_015486285.1 bacterium | reverse complement strand
ACGCCCGTGGCGGTAGGCATCCTCATCCTGTTCATGGTCGACAAGCACCTGGGCATCGTAGAAGGGCTCCTGGGCGGGAAGTAGGAGAAAGGGCGTACGGTCAAAGGCAAAAAACCCCGGCTATTCGCCTTCACGCTTCGGCCTTCTCATCCCACCGGTCCTGGATGCCGGCCACACACTCCGCGCTGACCAGCAAGATATTCGCTGAATAGAAGATCCAGAGAACCACAACGATCAGCGTGCCCAGGGTGCCGTAAATGATATTGAAAACAGCGATGTTCGTCACGTACCACGTAAAGGCGATTTTCGCCACATACCACAGGTTGACGCAGATGAATCCGCCCAGGAGCGCGAACCGGGTGCGGATTCTGCGGTGCGGCACAATCAGGAACATGGCCGTGAAGACCCCCAGCATCAGGAGGTAGCTCAGCGATCGAAACGAAAGGCTGTCTGCCAGGTATCGGGAAAGGTGGGCCCCAAAGACCGTTACACCGGTGTCCCGGATCGCACTGGTGAACACCGTAAGATGAACCGAGGCATACAGGACAAAGCCGACCGAGAAGAGGGTGGCGAAAGAGAGCAGTTTCGTCCTGTAATATCTCCTCTTCCAGTTGCTTCCGAAAATCCGGTCGAAGGCGTGGGCGATCGAATAGAAAACCGCATCAAAGACCCACAGGAGAAAAAAGATGCCGATTCCCCCCAGCGCGTTCCGGTGCTCCACTACGGAACGGATGTCCGCCATCACCCCCTCGGGGATGTTCGGCACCAGTTCCCTGGCAAACTGGTCGATTTGCCCGTACAGCGTGTCCGAAGACCCGACGAAGAACCCCCAGATAACGAAGAGAAGAAACAGGAAGGGAATAATCGAGAAAATCGCATAGAATGAAATCGCCGCTGAAAGGATCAGGCAGTCATCCTTCCAGTAGCCCTTCCACACCTTTCCGATGAGATCCCGCAACTGGAAACCCCTTTCATCGTTCCGGGCACCGACGCCCTCAATTCTTCTTCCGGAACATCAGCCGCAGCGGCGCCCCCCTGAACCCGAATCGCTTTCGAATCTGGTTGACCAGGTAACGTTGATACGAGGCCTCCGGTCTCCGGGAACTGTTGCCGAAGACGAGGAAGGTCGGCGGCGTTCCCTTGACCTGCGTGATGTAGTTCAATTTCCGCAGTCGTCCTCCCTCCGAAGGAGGCGGGTGCGCCTTCACCACCTCTTCCAGCAGGCTGTTGAGCGGCCCCGTCGGGATCTGGATCCGGCAGGCGTCCTCCACCCGTTGAATCCAGCGCAGCACGTTGCGCACATTGTATCCGTTGAGGGCTGAAATCGGAACGACGGGCGCGAACCGCAAATGCGGCAAGGAATCGTAAACCCCCTGGAGGGTCCTGCGGGCGCTTCGTCTCCCGCCCTTGACGAGATCCCACTTGTTCATCACGATAACGACGCCCTTTTCTTTTTCAAGGATGTAGCGGCCGATCTGGGCATCCTGGGCCCCGACCCCCTCGCCGGCGTCCAGCATCAGCAGGGCCACGTCACATCGCTCCAGGCTCTGGAGGGCCTTAATGACCGCGATTTTCTCCAGAGGGACCGTGACCTTCCCTTTTTTCCGGATGCCTGCCGTATCGATGAGGAGATAGGGCGTTCCCTGCCAGGAAAACGGGGTATCGATGGCGTCGCGGGTCGTGCCCGGCCGTTCATCCACGAGTTGCCTGTCCTCTCCCAGAAGGCGGTTCACAAGGGTGGACTTTCCCACGTTCGGCCGTCCCACAACGGCAACCCTGATCGGCTCATCCATCTTTGTCGCCCGGTCCTCCGGCTCCGGTGAGGGAAGCCGCTCCGCTACGGCATCCAGGAGTTCACCGACCCCGATCCCGTGTTCCGCGCTTACCGGCATCAGGGGCTCGAGGCCGAGACGGTAGTAAGGATAGATGTTTGCGTGCTGGGCGATCGTGTCGATCTTGTTCACGGCGCACAAAATCGGTTTTTCCGTCTTCCGCAAGACCCTGAGGACCTCAAGATCCTGAGGGTGAACCGGCACCTTCCCGTCCACGACGAACAGAAGTACGTCCGCATCGTGGACGGCCTTCCGGATCTGCCCGCGCACCTTCTCGGAGAGCCCCTTCTCGACGGAAGCCGTCTCGAGACCGCCCGTGTCCAAGACGAGAAAACGGGAAGCCCCCCACTCCGCCTCCCCGACGTTCGTGTCCCGCGTCACCCCCGGCGTATCTTCTACAATCGCCTTCCGCAAACCGACCAGGCGGTTGAAGAGGGTGGATTTTCCCACATTCGGCCGCCCTACAATCGCCAACAAAGGCAGACCCGGATCACCTGTATCCAAGGTTCCAGAGCCTTTTCGGGTCATTTCTCCACCCCTTGGAAACCTTCACCCACAGCTTGAGGAACACCTTCGCGCCGATCAGGGCCTCCAGGTCCCTGCGGGCCGCCGTGCCGATCTTTTTGAGCATCCGGCCGTCCCTGCCGATCAGGATCCCCTTCTGGGAAGAACGTTCCACGTGAATGTTCGCCTCGATCGCCACCAGCCCGGTCCGGTCCTGGGAATCCTCCTTGAAAGAAACGACCTCCACCGCCACCGCGTAAGGCACTTCATCCGCGGTGAACTGAAACACCTTCTCCCGGACGATCTCGGCACTCAGGAACCGGAGGGGCTGATCGGTATACAGGTCGGCGGGGAAATAGGGGTGTCCCTCCGGCAGGCTCTCCACAACCGCCTGCAGCACCGCCTCCACGCCCTCCCCCCTGAGCGCCGAAAGAGGAAAAATCCGCCTGCCGGGATAGATTTCCCGGTGGCGCCGGACCATGGGGGGCCGCTGCCCCGCCGGAACCCGGTCCATCTTGTTCACCAATACGAACACCGGGGTCTTCACCTCCCCGAGCATCCTCCCGATGGTCTGGTCCCCCCTGCCGGCCCGATCGCCCGGTTCCACCACGAACAGAACGAGATCCACCTCCTGGAGGGTCGCGAGAGCCGTGCCGACCATGAACCGGTTGATCTCATCCTTCGGTTTGTGGATGCCCGGCGTGTCGAGGAAAACGATCTGATAGGCATCCGTGGTCAGGATACCCCGGATCGTGTTCCTTGTCGTCTGAGGCTTGTCCGAAACGATGGCAACCTTTTCCTTCAACAGGGCATTCAACAGGGTGGACTTGCCCACATTCGGTCTTCCGACGATGGAAACGAATCCGGAGCGGAATCCCCCCCGGGAAGCCTCCTTCCAGTCCAAGCCTGCGGTGTCCATGGATTCCCGCCCTGCCCTCTGCATCCTTTCCCCTTTCACCTTTCCCCTATTCCTTCACACGCCACCGTGCCCCTGGCAAGCCCCGGGTCCTCCTCGATCCGGACCTGCCGGGGGCCCAGCAGACCCCGCAGTTTTTTGAGAGTCCGCCCGCGATCGCCGGTCAGGAGCGAACGATCGTGGGGATGGATGCGG
>WFRX01000343.1 GCA_015486285.1 bacterium | reverse complement strand
GTTACCCGGTAGTCCGTGATCTTTCCGTTTGCGATCGTGGCTTCCTGCTGCAGGATCGCGACATGCGTTATATTGCGAAGTGTTCTGTTGGCTCGGTTCAGGGCTTCGTCCATCGCTTCCTTCCACCCGAGCGGCGATATGCCGATTACCTCTGTCACGCGTGCAACTGCCATGGTCTTCCTCCTCGTCTGGTGATGCTTGCCCCTTTCGGGTTTTTGCCACGCTATCCGTTAATCGGCCATTTCATCCAATTTGATGAAAGGACCCAATCCCTTCACCTTTTCTCGGACTTCATGCAAGGCGGGGATCCCGGACCGGCCGCCCAGGGAGCGGCAACTCAAGCCGGCGGCGACGGTCGCCCACCGGATCCGCTCCAAAACGGGCCAACCCTGCAAAAGTGCGTAAATGTAAGCTCCATGAAAAACGTCGCCGGCGCCTGTCGTATCCCTTGCCTGTACACGAAGGGCCGGAAGCATGCCGGGAATCCGCTCCCAGAGGCTGATGCTGCCCCTCTGGCCGAGCGTGACGGTTACCAGCCGCGGTCCCATCTGCTGCAGCCTGCCCATGCGGGCGGTGAGCGGCAACTCGGGATGGAACTGGTTTATGAAATTTTCCGCGGCGATCAGGTGATCGGTGTAGCGAACCAGTTCGAGCATGCCGGGCCGCAGGGAACCGGCATCCAGAATGACCGGGATTTTTCGTTCCCTCGCTCTTCTGGCCAAGTGAAGAGAAGCCTCGGCGAAAAGCCCGTCCAGATGCAGGGCGTCCACACCGTCCAGGAAGGCTTCAGGGACCGCCCCGGCCGGGAAAGAAGGATGCGCCGGGCGGCACCAGAAAATCGTTCGCTTCGCCGTGTCCCGCTCGACGCAAACAAAGGCGAACTGGCTGTGGGCTCCCTGGCGGCGCAATACCGCCGAGGTGTCGATTTTTTCTTCCTCGAGTCCTTCCAGGATGACTCGACCGAAAGGGTCGTCGCAAACCATGCCGGCAAAACGAGCGGCGATTCCCCAGCGCGCGAGAACGACCAGTGCTGTTGCCACGGGGCCTCCGCCCTGTATGAGGAAATCGGTGAATTCGCACTTCGTATCAGGCGGCGGATACCGGTCAATTGTGCAGAGATAGTCCAATGCGCACTGCCCCAGGCCCGCGACAGTGAGTTTCGGGCGGGAAGTTCGGTGTGGTGGATCCGGTGAATCCGCAATCGGCCTGGTCATGAAACCCCGACTTGTTCCCCGGCGGTATGATCCATAACAGGGGTCTCCGATTTCGGTCTTTTATCCGCCGCCAAGGGTTGCATTTTCCACAAAGGGGGCCCGAGATTCTCGAAACAACCTGTTCCCAGGCCGCTACTTGGTCTGCGTCTTGAACGTAAACTCCCAGTGGAAGAGGGCCCCTCTGGGAAAACATTGAACGTGGGTGGTCTTGCCTTCCTCCACCCGCACATCCAGGATGCCTTCGACGCTGGGCACCGCCTTCCCATCTTTCCACTTCAGGTAGCGCAGGGCAAGTTGATGGCTGCCTTCGGCCATGGCCCGGTCGAAGAGGAGAAGACCTTCCCCCTGTTTGAGTTTGAGGGGTGTCTGGAGGGGCACCTCCTTCCCATCGAGGAGACATTGGTCGATTTGGATCGAATCCGCAAAGAAAGGGTCCAGCGTGTTGTGTATCTCCACCTTCAGGCGGGTCTTGCTCAGGAGTTCCTCGATTCGTCTCCGTTCCTCGGCCACCCGGCGCTGTCTTGCGGCCTCATCCTTGTGAGCCATCCGGGCGATCGGAAGCAGGGTGGACGCCAGACTGTCGGAGCTGGAGAGATGAATGGATTTTCCGTCCATCTGCCTGCTCAAGCAGTCGAGTTCGTCCCGGTCGGAAGGCCTTTCCACGTTCAGGGAAATGATGTAGAAGCGCAGGCCTTGCGGCCGGGCGGCCCCCAATGCCTTCTCGCAGAAGGAAACTCCCCCCGGATCCGCTCCGTCACAGATAACAATCAGCAGCTTTGTGTCTTTTCCCGCGGGAAAGTCCTGGAACGCCCTCTCGATTTGTTCCCGCAGGGAGCCCCTGCCCCGGGGGTTCAATCGGGAAGCTTCGATGGCTTCAAGGAACTCCTCTCGTTTCTCCTTGTCAATGGGGATCTGGAGCCCCGGGTCTCTACCGGCGGCCCCTTTTGCAGGCGGGGGATAGACCCGGAGGCCCATGGCCACGTCCGGCGGGAGTTTGTTCGCCACGCGCTTCACGGCTTCGGCCACCTGTACGATTTTTGGCACCTTGTCCTGGGAGGACGAAGCCCACATGCTTCCGGAGCGGTCTATCAGAAATTCAACGTAGAGGTCGCAGAACCCTCTTGCCGGCCAGAGAAGGGCGATCAGCAGAAGGATTGCAGGGAAACGTCCCGAGCAGAGAAACAGGGTCCGAAAAGCAGGCCCCGAAGCGTTGGAAATTTTCGCAGCCGTCATGCTCTGTCAAGCCTTTTTGTAGAAGATGAGCCCCAGAAACATGGACAGGAGGCCGCAACTGTTCAGCTTTATGTTGAATCCAATGGAGACGGAAACGATCCAGAGGTCAACAGACAGGGGCGGGTCCAGCCCGAAGGCCTTACTCATGGAAAGGGCATCATGGAGGGATCCCTGCGGGAGCACGGCGCCCAGGAAGACGCCGAACAGGTTGCCAAGGATCCCGGACAGAATCAGGACCAGGATGATGCCCTGAAAGCGGTTTCTCCTCTCTTCGCGAATCAGCATTGCCTGTTTCCTACCCTCTTTTCGAAAAATGAGTCGACCGAATCGTAAGAAAGACCTTCAACAAATATCATAACGGCGCGAATTTTGAAACCAAAATGTCAAACGGCCCCGTTCGAACCGAAGGGTCCCACGATGGACGGGCAGGGATTGCAGGAAAAAGGCACTTGACTATGTTAACGCAATGCGTTATAAATTGCGTTATCACAAAAACGGGGTGAAAGGCACAACGCCGTTATCCTGCTCCAGGGCGATTGTGCGCGACAGCAACCTTTTTCAATGGAGGAAGCGGTAAAATGGCTGAAAAATCAAGAAAGAAGGGAAAGGCGAGGATATCCGGTATGATTCGAGAGGGGCTGGAAGGATCGTGGCGGTCTTTCAACAAGCTCGAAGTCGAGGGGGAGAAGCTCGTCAAGGGGCTGGTCGAGACACTGGAAAAACAGGGGCTCGTCGCGGGTACGAAGGCCGTAGAAGACCTCGGTCGTGATGCCCGGGCCTTCCTGCAGCAGCTGAATAATTCGATCGAGGAGCGTGCACAGGGCATCCTGGAAGGATTGAACGTGCCTACGAAAGAGGATCTGGAGCAGTACAACCGGAAGGTGAAGGCCCTGATCGACGAAAATGTGACATCAAAGCTGGAAAAACTCAAGGTGCCGACCGGCAAGGAACTGGATTCCCTGGTGAAACAACTTCGAGGAAATATGGGAGAGCAGATCCAGAAGGGGCTCGGGCGACTCAACCTGGCCACGCGGAAGGATGTGGAGGCGGTTTCCAAGGATCTGAAGAGGCTTCAAAAAGAGGTTGCCAGGCTCTCCAAGGCGGGTGCATCGAAAAAGGCGAAAGGCACTGCAGCCAAACCCGCCGCGAAAAAGACGTCGGCCGCCCGGACGAAAGCGGCCAAGAGATAGAAGGGGCGCCTCCGGTCCGAACGTCCTTGGACCACGCGCCTTTTCGGCTGTTGCGGGGCGGGCAAGCCGGATCAGGGAATGATCTCCCGGAAGGGCGCCGGGATGAAGGTCAGCACGAAAACGATCAGGGCGATCCAGCCGAGGGCCTTTCTGCCCGCCCCCAGCGGGACGGAAAGGTCCCGGGTGGGTGGGTGGTCGAGTCGCAGGAAACACATGAGGATGCTCCAGACCACCCATACGCCGGTTCCAGGCGCCAGATTCCCCAGAATCCCCGCCATGCCCAGGGCCGCTGTAACCCCCTTCATCATCAGGCTGCTGTGCATGGAGAAAGCCGCGCGAAGCCCCGCCCAGCAGAACGCGACGGCCCACAACCAGGCGAGGGGGGCGGCGCTGGCGAAGACGCCATGGACCGCCCAAATGATGAGCGATGTGAAGACGGCACGGGAAATGAACCGGTGCTTGGATCCGAAAATGCCGTAGGCGACGTGTCCTCCGTCGAGCTGTCCCATGGGAAGCAGGTTGAGCGATGTCAAGAAGAAGCCGAGCCAGCCTGCGAAGGCGACCGGGTGGAGAAGAACCGTCTGGGATTCTTTCAGAGGGCCGAATGTCCATCTGGTCAGGGCCATGAACAGCAACGAATCGCCCAGTTCAATCCCGCCCGCGCTGGAGCCGGCCTCGATCACCGTAGAGATGCGGAGGCCGATCAGGGTGGCGGCCACCGCGAAGACGACCCCTGCCAGGGGGCCCGCGATGCCGATGTCAAATAGGATTCGGCGGTCTCTGATTGCGGCGCGCATCCGGATGACGGCACCCATCGTTCCGATGATCGTGGGAACCGGGATGAAGTAGGGGAGACTGACCGGCACGCCGTAATGGCGGGAAGTGAAGTAGTGTCCCATTTCGTGGGCCAGGAGGATGCTGAGCAGGGCGGCCGAAAAGGGGATGCCGGCGAGGATGTTTTCAGGCGAACTGAAGGCCTCCGTTCCCTTTGCCTGCAAGGCGCCCGCCATGATCGTGGTGGCCACCGTCGCCAGAAAGAGAAGGACGTTCAGACGGACACCGGGTCTCCGGGGGGAGCCGGGTGGGCGTACCGAGGGAATGGTTGGGCCGTATGGTAGAGGATCGGGATTCATGCCAGGCCGTCGCGCGAATGGTCTGTTTCCCCCTTCCGGAGGATCACCCGGTCTCCTTCCCGCAACCCCAGGATCCGGTCGGCCCGGTCCTGGTTGCAGGAGATCTCCAGGTACCCCATGCTGTTGATGAGAGACAAGGGCTCTCCTTGCGGAGTGGACTCATAGGTAGCGGAGGTCTCCGCGATCTTTCGGGAGGCTGCGTGCACGGTGAAGGTCGATTCTCCCGCCCACCGTGAAATGACCTTTTCGGTCAGGTTCGTAATGCAATTGCCGAAGTGGTCGATCCACACGACCTTGCCGCTCAGGACCCCGGTCTCCTCCCGGTATGGGGGGAGGGACAGGCGAGCCGGATGTGGGGTTGGCGGACCGAACGCCTCCGGGGGGATGCCTGCCGCCACGTGGGCCGCCACCGGCGCGAAAATATCCCTGCCGTGAAAGGTACGGCTCACAGGGTTCAGGAAAAACTCGCTTCTTTCCAGCCTCCAGGCCCCCTGGAACGGGAGGTCTTGGAGGAGAAGGCCGAAAATGCCGTTGTCCGGTCCCACGTAAAAGCGGTTGTCGATTTTGAGCAGCAGCGGGCTTCTCCTTCCTCCAACCCCCGGATCCACAACCGCCACGTGAACGGTTCCGGGGGGAAATCTCGGGCACGCCTCCCGAAGCAGGGCGGCTGCCGGAAAGATTCTGTGAGCCGGCAGTTCATGTGCGATGTCGATGATCCGTGCGTGCGGGTGGATGAAGAGGATGACACCCTTCATCGATCCGACATAGGCATCGCGGAGCCCGAAATCCGTTGTCAAGGTGATGATCGCCGGCACCGCTCCCCCCTGGCCCATCAGAACCCCTCCAGGGGACATCCCGCGCATGCCGGTCGGGGACGGCAGAAATCCTTTCCCACGTTTACCAGAAGCGCATGGAACTCGTTGAAGAGTTGTACGTCTTCCGGGAGATGATCCGTGATCCACTGCTGGGCCTCGGCATAGGAAGTCTCCTCCGGGAGGAGCTCGTGCCGGGAAAAAATGCGAATGGTGTAAGAATCGATCACGAAAACGGCGCGTTCCGCCGCATAGAGCAGGATACTGTCCGCCGTTTCCGGGCCGATTCCGGAGAGGGCGAGGAGTTCCTCCCGAAGGGCTTCGGTGGGGAACTCGAACAATGCGTCGAGGCTGCAGTCGAAACGGTCGGAAAGCATTGTGAGGAGATTGCGAAGCCTCTTTGCCTTCTGCCGGTAATACCCGGAAGGACGGATTGCCTCGGACAGCGTCTCTTCCGGGAGACGCAAAAGGG
>WFRX01000342.1 GCA_015486285.1 bacterium | reverse complement strand
GTCGCCAACCGGGCCGAAGCCATCCGGCTGGCCCGGTCTCTTCTCCCCCGAATGTCCCCCGAAAATAGCCGTAAGCACAAAGGAAGGGGGGGACCCGGGGAATCTTCAGACGGGTCTTGATGCACATTCCCCACAGGTCACTTGCCGGTCTTGCCTTTCTTTGCATACCATGCGGCCATCGGGATTCCCACGACGATACCCGAATTCGGGCAGTACCCCGGTTTCCGGCACGCCAGGCCCACGCTCATGAAGGGCCTCGCATCCACCAGAAGGGTTTGGGTCACAATCCCCTATAATGGGGGAAAAGATTCACCCATTCCGGGGATTCCTTTTGCGAGGACAGGTATGGCATACGAAAGTATCCAAGATGACCCTGATTGTGCAAGGAGGTGGAGCCGATGGCGTACTTTGATCTGCATTTGAACCTGAACGAGGATGACAAGGCGATTCGCGAAGCGGCGCACAAGTTTGCCAAGGAAGTGATGCGGCCCATGGGCATGGAGCTGGATCGAATGGCTGCCGAGGACGTTGTTGCAGCCCATTCCCCGATTTGGGAATTCCTGCGGCAGGCCTACGAACTCGGATACCACAAAGGGGCCTTTCCAACCGAGGTAGGAGGCCTTGGCCTCACCCCCTTGCAAAGCCACATTCTGATGGAAGAACTCTTCTGGGGCAGCGCGGGTTTGGGTGCGGTCCTGCTGCTGGCCGCATGGCCCTATGTAAAAATCCTTCACACCATGAACATGGAACTCATTGAAGAATTCGTGGTGCCTTTCTGCCAATGCACGGATGCAAGCATGACAGGGTCGTGGGCAATCACCGAACCGGATCACGGCTCGGACACGCTGAACGTGGGAGCGGACTGCTGGTCGGACCCGAAGATCAAGATGCAGCTCAGCGCAAGACAGGACGGAGACGAGTGGGTCCTGAACGGCCAGAAATCCGCCTGGGTCTCATGCGGTCCTACCGCGACCCATTCCATGGTCAACGTACACATCGACACATCCAAAGGCCTGGCCGGAGGAGGGGTCTGCATGCTTCCCTTGAGCCTGCCCGGAATCAGCCGCGGAAAGGCGCTCGAGAAACTCGGCTCCCGCGACCTCCCTCAGGGGGAGATCTACTTCGACAATGTGAAGATCCCGAAGCGGTGGATGTTTGTGGGACCGGAGGAGTACGGCGACTGGGTCATCAACAATCTCGGCTTCGGCAACACCTCCGTCGGTGTCGTGGCCCTCGGCATTGCCCGGGCCGCCTTCGAAGAGACCCTTGCCTACGCCAAGGAGAGGGTACAAGGCGGCAAGCCCCTGATCGAACACCACTCCGTCCAGGTCCGCATCCACCGCATGTTCGCCAAAGTGGAGGCAATCCGCGCCATGACCCGCGCGGTCTGGGAAGTCAATGCGCGGGCCTATCCTCCGCTGTCCGAGTATGCCCTTGCCGTGAAGACCTACTGTACCGAGACGGCCAAGGATGTGGTCGACGAAGGCGTCCAGATCCACGGGGCGAACGGGCTCACAAAGGAGTACTTCATCGAGAAGCTCTGGCGCGACATCCGGCCCATGACGATCGCGGACGGCGAGAATTCGGTTCTCAATGCCCTGGGGGGCCGCATCCTGCGGGACACCTTCCCCCGGACAAGCGTGAATCTCATCGCCTGAGGAAGGCCTCGGTGCAGAGCGGAGCCACCACGGACACGAAGCGAAGAATCCGAATTCACAAACCAAAACCAAGGAGGTTTCAGCCATGGCGGAACAATTCGACGGAAAGGTGGCCCTCGTTACGGGGTCCGGGAACGGGATCGGCCGGGCAACGGCCCTGGCTTTCGCCCGGGAAAAGGCCCGGATTGTGGTCTCTGACATCGATGCAGAGGCAGGCGAGGAGACCGTACGCATGATCCAGGGGCTCGGCTCGGAGGCCATCTTCGTAAAGGCGGACGTCGGCGAGGAATCCGACATCCGGGCGCTTGTCGAGGCCGCGGTGAAGGCTTACGGAGCCCTCGACTGTGCCGTGAACAACGCGGGTATCGAAGGGGAGGTTCTCCCCATCGCAGACAACCCGGTGGAGAACTGGGAACGCGTCCTCCGGATCAACTTGACAGGCGTCTGGCTCTCGATGAAGTACGAGATTCGGCAGATGCTCAAACAGGGAGGCGGAGCGATCGTCAACATGGCATCGATCGAGGGCCTGATCGCCTTCCCGGGCGCGTCCCCCTACGTGGCGGCAAAACACGGCGTAAACGGAATTACCAAGACGGCCGCCCTGGAACTCATGCAGGCCAATATCCGGGTGAATTCCGTGTGCCCCGGCTTCATCGATACGGCGATGGTCGACCGCATCAAAACACCGGTGCCCGAACTCGAAGCGGTCATTTCCATGTCTCCCGCCGGACGCAAAGGCCGCCCCGATGAAATCGCCGAGGCGGTCATTTGGCTCTGCTCGGACAAGGCCTCCTTTGTCTCCGGACATACGCTCACCGTAGATGGAGCCTATGTCGTCCAGTAGGGTAGCCTCGGGAACGCCTCCTATCTACGGTTTATACATTCCGGCACTCATACATTCCGGGTCGTGACGAATTTCGGCCGGAAGATCGTCACGAGGGCGGGAATGAAGACCAAGGCGTTTACCATGTTCAGCAACATGAGAAGCGCCAGCAGGAGGCCCATCTCGGCCTGGAACTTCAGATCAATGAAGATCCAGAAAATCACGCCGCCGATCAGGGTGGTCGCCGTGAAGATGATCGCCTTGCCCGTGGTCTCCACCGCCTTGCGGTTCGACACCGCGTAGCTGCCCGACGTCTCGTATTCCTCGGAAATACGGGCCAGCAGGTAGATCCCGTAATCGATACCGATCCCCACGGCAATCGCCGCCACGGGAAGCGAGTTGATGTTCAAGTCGATCCCCTTCCACAGCATGAACGCCTCGGACAGGACCTGGGAAATCGCCAGCGGTATGATCAGGATCACGCCGGCCGTAAAGGATCGGAAGGTGAGAATACACAAAATAAACACCACAACGAAAACCGCGATCAGCGAAGCCCAGTAGGACCACTCCACCTCTTCATTCACCGCCGCCAGGATGCCCAGCAATCCCCCGGCCAGCCGGAACCGGATCTTCTCGACCGGATGGGTGTCGATAAACTCCTGGGCCTTGGCGATACAGTTGTGGATCAATTCGTTGTTGTAGTTCTTGTAGAAACAGGTGATCGTCGCGTTCGTCCAGGAGTAATCCACCCAGCGGTCCATCTCTCCGGGTGACGTGTTCGAGGCGATCAGGAACCCGATCTGCCCCAGATGCTCCACGCTCTCCGGGATCATCTCCCACTTCGGGTTCCCCTCATGGAACATGCGGTAGATCCTCTTGATCATGTTCGTGAAGGTCAGGGTGCCTCCCGCGCCCCCCTTGCTCTCCATGTACCGCTGGAAATCCTCGATGGCCTGCAGGCTGTGGTAGTCCTTGATCGCCCCTTTCTCCTTGCCCTCCGCGATGATCACCAGCTGCGTGGCCCCCACAAAGGTCTTGTTGAAGAACCGGAAGGCCACGTTGTAGGGATGATCCGGGAACAAAAGGGCCGCTCCCGCCTCCGTGTCCCCCACCTTCAACTGCAGGGAATAGTGGCCCCCGATGACCAGAATCAGCACGATCATCACCGCAACAACCCAGCGGCTCTTGCCCTCCGAGGGCTTAACGAGAAGACCTGCCAGCATCTTGTAGAAGCGTCCCTGCGTCTCATGGGCGATACGCCCGGGCTTGGGTGGACGGACAAAAGAGAGGAGTATGGGGTTCAACGTCGGCACGCTCACGAACATGGAGACGATCCAGAAAGAACAGAAAATGCCCAGGTTCCGCATGATCGGGATCGTGGCGATCGAGATCAGCAGTACCCCCAGCCCATCCGTGATGATCGACAAGGTGGCCGGCGTAACCAGTTCCCCGTACCCCTTCAGTATAGCTTGATCCTTGTCCTTCACCGGGTCGTCCAACAACAGAATCTCCTCATGATACCGCGCCATGGTCTGGACGGAATGACTCAAGGCGCGGGCGGTAATGATCAGAGGCACCACCATGACGAGGGGGTCCAGCGGAAATCCGAGGAAACTCGCGAAACCCAACCCCCAGATCGCACTGACCAGCCCGGAAAGCACCGGCAGGACCACCCCCTGCCAGGTGCGGAAATACCAGCCCAGCAACACCACCATCAAGAGCATGGTAGCCGCCAATACCGTGTAGACCTGTTGCCGGAGATCATAGATGTACGCATACAGCGCGGGATACCCCGTGAAATAGATGTTCGTATTATCATCGGTCTCGGACGCCTGTAGTTCCTTGATCCGCGCGTAGAGCTTGATCGGATTGACGCCCTCCTCCCAGAAGCCGGCAAAGATGGCGGCGGCCTTGTCATCCGGGGACACAAAGAACCCGCGGATTCCCTCGTTCGCATAGACCGCCTTTCGGATCCGATCCAGGTCGGCGGCGTCCTGTGGAAAACTGGGCCACATGACCGGGCGTATCTGGATCCCCCAGGAGGTGACGTTCACGTTCTTCAACTTCGGATGGGTGAGCGATATCACCTGGGTCGCATTGCACCCCTCGGTCTCCAGCAGGCCCTGGGTGATATTGTCGATCTTGTGCATGGTTTTCAGATTGTAGATATCCCCTTTCTTCACCTCCACCGCACAGACCAGCACGTTGGCGGACCCGAACATCTGTCGGTATTCCTTGTACAGCTTGATGTAGGGATGCTTGGGCGGGTACAGGGCGAAGAAATCCGTGGCGATCTTCAACGAATAGACCCCATAGGCGAAAACCCCGGTCACAAGCGTGATCAGCAACAAAACCGGTACCCGGTGCCGCAACAAAAACCGGATGTATCCCTCTAAGGTAATCCTTCCTTCGGCCATGGTCTCTGTTCCCCCGTTCTTGCTACCAGATGAGTTTGCCTTCCTGTATGCCGACGTAGAGCCCATTGGCACCGGCACCGAATCCTGTATTCCCGCTCCCCTTGCTCAGGGTCACCGTGCATATCCAGAAGAGCCGCTTCTTGACCGGAACATCTATGTGCTGCCAGGTGTGACCGCCATCCGTGGACTTGAGTACCGTGCCTACGTCTCCCACGGCCCATCCGACATCGTCCCGTACGTCCATTCCGTAAATGGACTCCGTAATCCCGGTCTCGAGGCGTTGCCAGGTCCGGCCGTCATCGAAGGAGGCGATGATGACTCCGTCCAGTCCGCCGGCGAACCAGGAAGTGCCGTTCCGCGCCAGGCAGAACATCGACTGCTCCGCCGGGGAGTGGGTCTCCTTCCAGGTCAACCCCCCGTCCTCGGTTCGGAAGATCCGGCCGAATTCGCCTACAAGATGCCCCACGCCGCCGCCGGACATGCACACGCCGTAAAGATTCACGTCCTCGTGCAGGGTGGCGTCCTTCCAGGTTTTCCCCCCGTCAGCGGTCACCACCACGGCCCCCCAGTCGCCGACCGCGCACCCATGCTCGCGATCCGCGAAGGAGATGCTGAACAAATGTCTCTTCACCCCGTTCGCCTGCGGCGTCCAGGTCTTGCCGCCGTCCGTGCTGTGCAGGATCAGCCCCCCCTTGCCGCAAATCCATCCATCCTGCGCATCGGGAAAACTCACCGAAAAGAGAGGCACCCGCACCCCGCTAGGGATCTCACGAAAGTGCTCGCCCCCATCCTCCGAGCGGAACATGTGCCCCCGGTCTCCGACCAGCAGGAACTCCGAGTCGGTGATCATCGCGGAAGAATAGATGTTCTCCCGGACCTCGGCAGGGGTGAGCAGGTCTCCCGCCTCCTCCCCGTAAACGGGAAGGGAATAAAACAGCATACAGGAGATAACAATGAATAACGCGCCCCCTAGCGCCCTGCGCCTCATTTTCTGAAACTGCGTCATCAGGTGCCCTCCAGATTCGCTCGACGGGATTTACAAATATCCGACCCCGTTCCGCCGGATATTTATTGGAATAAGTATCTCTTTTACACGTTTCCGCCAGTCGGGGTCAAGCCTTCGGCTACAAGGGGGAGAAAAAAAAGAAAATCCAAACGACAAAACATCATTTTTCCCCACAGATACACTGTGATTCAGCCACTGGGTGAAGGAATCGCGGAGAGCGCAAGCGGGTCGGGAGGG
>WFRX01000341.1 GCA_015486285.1 bacterium | reverse complement strand
TCTCCGGTTTTTGTTCTCCATGCACTTGAAGCACGCAACACAACCCTTGATGTTCCTGCCCCCGACTTGAACGATCTCTGTTTCAATCCCCTCCTCGGCCAATTCGCCCAGGACGAGCTGGATCAGGATGCTGGTGTTCCCTTCCTTTCGCGGGCTTCCGTTGAACGCGACTACCTTCATGTTTTCTGTCTCCTTTGATCATATCCACGTCCTGTTGCCCCATCATAGGCGGGGGCCGCGCTCCCCCTTTGGCCCTCTTTTCGAGCCCGTCTCCGCCTTCGGCCTTGGCCGTCCGTGTTCCGTCTGCCAGGCTTTCCAGGATACGAGGATCGAAGGGCCAAGACAAGGAAGCCGAACCGGCGGGCGCACCGCTCCGATCAAACGGCTGCCGACCCGGCACCGGATGTTCCTTCGAATCCGTCCTGACAAAAAATTATGGACACGGTCATCGCCGGGCGGTATGGTGTTGGGAGGCATGCAAACAACCATCGGGAGGATCTCCTCATGAAAGGGCTGTTCAAGTGGGTCGGGATTCTGCTCGGCGTCCTGGTGCTCCTCATTATCGCCGCCAGTGTTGTCGTTATGCTCGTGGTCAACAAGGACATGATCGCCGACCAGATGGAATCCGTACTCCACCGGCATGTAACCATCAACGAGCTGAATGTCGGCCTCTTCTCCGTTGTTTCCGGGGTCGAGGTGGAGGGGGTGAAGGTCTCCAACTATAAGGACCCGGCCCAGCTGGAGGCCCTCAAGGGAAAGCCCGTTGCAGACAACGATCTTTTTGCGGGGTTGAAGCGTCTGCGCCTGACCCTCAAGTTTCTTCCCCTGCTCTCGGGCAGTGTGCAGGTGGGAGAATTCGTCCTCTACGAACCGGTCGTCCACATCGTCAAATACAGAAACGGCGCCTTCAACTTCTCGGACCTCCTGCAGCCGGGACCGGGAGAGAAAAGGACGGCCGAGGAGGAGAAAAAGGCGAAGAAGCCTTCCGGGCCTCTGTCCGCGGACGCTCTCCCGGTGAGCCTCATCGTGGGGAAGGTGGGAGTGGAAAAGGGGACGGTCACATACCTGGACAAGCGCCTGGGGCAGACGCTCCAGGTTTACGGCCTCACGCTTCTGGTCCATTCGGTGGATATCGACCCGGCTCAACTCGACAAGAAGGACCAGGTGAAGATCAAGTTCGAGACGGGTATCAAGCCGGAAGGCCGGCTCAAGAGCGGGGCGGTGAAGTTCTTTGACATCGGACTCGCCGCCAAGGGATCGATCAAGCCCTTTGACGTGAAGACCAGGTTGCTGGAGCCGGAGGTCGCCCTCCAGGTCGACTCGCCCCATGGGATGCTGTCAGGCGTGAAGATCCTGGAGGCGATCCAGTCCGTGAAGGCGATCGAGCAGTACACGGGCAGGCTCTCCTTTCTCCGGGATGAGGTGACCTGGAAGGATGCCGACATGGATGTGTGGTACAAGGCCGGTACGGCGAAGATCTCGACCGGAAGGATCACGGGTGAAGATTACAGCCTCGATTTTTCCGGTTCGACCAACATCGCCACGAAGGCGATCGATCTCGACCTCGGCGTGGAACTCGGCGAGGCGCAGTCGCAGGCCCTCAAGGCCTCCGTCGCGAAGAGGATGCAGAAGGAGCTGAAGGGCGATGTGGCCAAATACGTTTCCCCGGAGCAGGTCGCTGATCTGGTGATGAAGCATCTGACGAACGACAAGGGAAATGTGTACTTGAAATACAAGATCAAAGGCACCACCACATCCCCGAGACCCACGCTGGTGGAGCCGACCGTGCCCCCGCTCCAGGCGCTCTTGAAGGAGATGGGCGCCAATGTGGCGGATATGGCCAAGAAAGCGGCGCAGAAGGAAGCGGAGAAGGCGCTCGACAACGCTGCGAAACAGCTCGGGAACGATCTCAAGAGCAAATTCAAATTCTAGAGGGGCCGCGTCAAGGGGATTTCAGATAAGGCCGTCCTGAGACAAACGCCGCGCCAGGTTGCGCCCGGCCTCTGCGGGCGTTTTGCCCTCCACGAGCATGCATTCGCCTTTTCTCATTTCAGCGGGGAAAAGCCTTTTCAAAACCAGCTTGTTTCGCAGCTCGCCTTCCCGGCCGAGGTCCGCGGCTCCCCAGGCGACGATCGGTTTCTTTTTTGCCTCCCGTCTCTGGATCATGGTGGGGTAGCGCATCTCCCCGACCTCGTTGCTCGCCACGACCAGGGCGGGCAGGGGAGTCTTGACCGCTTCGTATCCGTCGGCCGTCACGCGCTCGAGGAGGGCATGGCCTTCCTGAATCTCGATCTTTCTCACAAGGGTAACAGCGGGAATGTCCAGGAACCGGGCGATGCCGATACCGACCTGCCCCGCATTCCAGTCCGCCGCCTGCCTGCCGGCCAGGATGAGATCGTATCGGCCGATCTTTCGGATCGCAGCGGCGAGGATGGAGGCGGTGGCATAGCTGTCCAGGGCGCCGGATTCAAAGGCGGCATCCTCTACCTTCACGAGTTCATCCGCGCCGACCGCGAGGGCCTTCTGCAGGACGGCGTTGGAAAGCTTTTTGCCCGCGCTTACCACCGTGATCTTCACATCCTGATCCCGGCAGGCGTCCTTGATCCTCAAGGCCGCCTCGAGGGCGTTTTCATCGAAGAGGCTCAGGACAGGCGGTATTCCCCTCGGTTCGACGCGCAACGCCTCTGGATTGATCACGAAACAGTCCTGCGGGCCCTCCGGGTCGGGCACCTGCTTGATGCACACGATGATGTCCATCCGGACCTCCCTATTTTCGAATCTCCGAGACGGCTTCTCGCAGAGCGGGAACCACCTCTTCCCACCTTCCTATGACTCCGTAATCAGCGATCTTGAAGATGTTGGCCTTCGGATCCTTGTTGATGGCGACGATTTTTTTCGAACTCTGCATGCCGGCGATATGCTGGGTGGCTCCCGAGATGCCGACGGCTATGTAGAGGGAAGGGGCCACCTTTTCCCCCGTCTGACCCACCTGCGATTTCGGAGGCGCCCAGCCGAGGTCGCAGGGAGGCCTGCTGGCTCCGACAGCTGCATGGAGCAGATCAGCCAATTCTTTGAGTTGCTCAAACCCTTCGGGACCTCCTACCCCTCTCCCCCCGGAGACAATGATGTCCGCACCCGTGAGCTTCGGCCCCGCGTCCTCTTCCACGACCCTCTGGAGGACCTCCGTCCGGACAGAGGCGGCGTCCAGCTTCACGTCCACCGGCGTGACCCCGGCATCCGCGGTTTCCTGTCTTTCCGCAGCCTCTTCCGCCCTCGACCGCAGGGTGACGACATAAGGTTCCGAGGCGAATGTATAGGCTGCCATCACGTTGCTGCTGTACACGGGCTTTACGAAGGAGACTTCCCCGTCGCTGACCTCGACGGCCACGCAGTCCGTAACCAGGCCCGTATTCAAGGCAAAGGCCACTCTCGGTGCCATATCTATGGACGTAAGGGTATCGCCCATGAGAATCGCCCTGGGGTTCACCCGCTCGCACACCTGCAGGAAGGCGGCGACATAGAGTTCCGGCTGATAGGCCGTCAGGTCCGGATGGTCGACCAGGCAGACCTCGTCCACACCGTAGTGGGTCATCTCCTTCGCTGCTTCGCCGACACCGGCCCCCATGATCAGGGCAACCGTCCCGCCTCCCAGTGCCTCGGCAAGCCTCTTGCCTGCCGTGACGCACTCGAGAGAGATCGGCAGGATCTCCTGGTTTTTGTCCACTTCGGTAACAATCAGGACAGAGCCTTCGCTGCTCACCATCGCACTCCTTTGGGAATCGTGGCTCCAGGGATCGGTAAGAGCCGGATTTGGCCGGGTTGTTCGAATCGAGGACGCGGGTAGTTTTCCGCATGCATGTCCCCAAGTCAAGAGGCGAAGTCCCCTTGAGGCATACGGACATCTCCCGTAAAATTGACATTACGAGGGGAAAGAGGTAACCAATCGTTTTGGTTGTCCCTCGCCCAAGGCACTCTATCGCGACACCATGAGGAGGTTCCGTTATGCTGGAGACAAACCTCAGCCATCTTGAAACCGATGAAGAAACCCGAAAGGCCCTGGAAAACGACGAAAACGTGGTGATCTGCTGCGGCCGGATGGGACCGATGTGTATCCCTGTGTACGCCATTCTGAGCCGGCTCGAGGCCAGGTATCCCCACGTGCGTTTCTACGACCAGGACTTCGATGCCCCGGGGGCATCCTTTGTCAAACGTCTTCCCGAATGCGCCTCTTTCACGGGATTGCCGTTTACCGTCTACTTCAAGAATGGAAAGGTCGTGGCGGCCACAACAAGTATCCAGACCGAGGAGCAGATCGTCCAAATCCTGGACCGGGAGTTCGGCAAGCCGTGAGCAGGGCCGATCGTTTCCGTTCGGGGCATAGAGCCGGACGCCGGATCAGCGCCGCACGGCTGTTACGATGAGTCGCCGGGTCATGAAGCCGTAGTCGCCGGGCTGTATGTGGGAGGAGAAGTCGGATTTGAACCCGACCTGATCGAACCCGGCCTGCCTCAATAGGCTCATAAGCTCGTCTTTCTTGAAGAGCCGTTCACAGTAGACGCTGTCACGAATACGCCCTTCTTTTCGGGAGACGACCGTTTCCCGTACCCGGATCAGGTTGTCGGTCAGCTCCCGTTTCCGATGCACAGTGATGTCTTCCGTTGCCCGGTGTACGGAGAAAGGCTTGAATTGCTCCACCACGTAACCCGGGTCCAGGAGATCGAGCAGGAGTCTTCCCTCCGGCCGGCAGAGGCGGTGGGCCTCGCGCAGGATCTGGAGATTGTCGTGGTCATCCTGGAAATAGCCGAAGGAGTTGGCCATCACTAGCACGAAATCGAAGCGTTCCGCGGCAAGCCCGGCACTGCGTGCGTCGCCCTGCACGAAAGAGACCGGAAGGCGTTGCGCGGCGGCCTTGGCCTTGCCGAGTTGCACGAGGACTCCGGAATAGTCCAGGACCGTTGTGGAGTTGTATCCTCTTCGGGCGAGTTCGAGGCTGTGCCGGCCGTGGCCTCCGCAGAGATCCAGGATGCTGTCTGACTTTCCGATGCGCATGTAGGCCACGAGAAAATCGACTTCCCGGCGGGTCAGTTCTTCGTTGCAGACGCTCCGGGCGTCGGTGATCAGGTATACCTCATCAAAAAGGGTCTGCCACCAGAGGGGATCTACAGGGATTGTGCCCATGGCCGCATCGATTTTGTGTGCTTTGTGTACAAGGTGAACCATCAAGAATCGCTTTGTGCTCCAAAGCCGAACAACCCGTCCGAGGCGATCAATGCCGGACTTCCCTGCCAGGGCTGAAGGCGGAAGATCTCCCGGGCTTCCTCGCGTTCGTCGAGCATGTCCACGATTTCGCCCTTTCGCCATGCCTCCTCCAGGGTTTTACAGTCTTTCCAGATGCTTCGGCTGTATGCCTGGAGCGCATCGAGCTGCTCTTGCGTGACCAGGCGCGGCCGCAGGGCCGTCATGATCGGACCGAGCAGGTAGGTGAGTCCGTGGTCCACCGCCATGCGGTTGGTCCACTCGCGAAGCTCTCCCACGGTATCCGCTCCCAGGTTGTACACCGCCTCGTTGATCCGCTTCGTCGCCTCCCCCACCGACACCGGGCTTCGAAGAACCGCTAGGGACTGCACGCCTCCCCCGGAGCCGACATTGGTGGGGACTCCCCCGAAGCGGCCTACAAACCCGATGAGACCCCGATCCGTGATGAAACAGCGAAAATCCGTCTGCCACGCACGAATGATAACCCTTCCGGAGTTCCCGTCGAGCCAGGGTTGCTCCTCTTGCCACAGTCCCAGGGGAATAAACTCCTGAACGATATAGTCCCCTTCCCTGAGCGCCTGCTCCACATCCATGTTCCAGTCGTCCCTGAGGGGACCCACGAAGACCCCGTGGCCGGAATAGCCGTGGGCCGGTTTCAGGACCAGGCTCTCCTGGTTTCTCCAGGTCCACTCGACGAGGTCCCGGATCGGGGACCCGTCGGGCCCGGTGGTTTCCCGGGCGAAGAACCTCCGGGTCCAGGGGGTCCTCTCCACGGTCGATCGGGACAGGCGGTCCCGGTAGGGGCCGGTCACCACCTCGAAAATGCCCTTCGGGTTGATCGACTCCATCCCTCTCGGATTCACCAGGATGCCCTGCCGGATCGCTTCGAGCAGGCCCGCACAGTCCTTTTCCTTGTGGATGTTGAGCAGGGTGTCGGTGTTGAAATCCATGAAGATGAGCGTGGCTTCCTCGCCCTTGTAGCAGACCCTCCCTCCGGAAAGCTCAACCTCGTGGGGCGCGCAGAGGGCGGCCCTGACCCCGTCCGCGGCGTTGAGGGCCTTTGCCAGGTTCTGATTTTCCACGACCGCGTCGAGGGTGTCTTCCTCGGCCACGACCAGGATGAAGGCCTTGCCCGAACCATGTCGCTCCTGCTGGGCCCTCAGGAGCATGCCGACGAAGCCCGTCATCGGGTTCAGGAGGGGATGGGCGAAATCCAGTTCCAGGTCGATCCCGGAAAGGGATCGGACCCGTTCCCAGCAGGCCTTGCCGATCTCCTGGGTCATCCGCTGGTAGTCCCACCCGCCCGGGCTCCCGAGGTTCCACTCGGAGTGCACTCCGATAAAATTCCCCATACTTTCCTCCTCCCTTCCAGCCGTTCAAGACCGCTGTTCATGAGTACAGACAGAGATGCTCTATCATTCTTGCCCGGGGGCGGAAGAGTCAAGTACCTGTTCCAGGCACGCGAACGGGGCCTGCCCCGCCCCGAGAAGGGCCGTGTGAAAAGTCTTGAGAGACAGGGGCGGGACGTGGCGCCGCCGCATATCGAGGAACCGGTTCTTCCCGAGGGTGTAGCACAACTGGTACCCGGGGGTAAGGGTGATCCGCCGGACCTGCTTCCTCGCATACTCGGGGGCATAGCCCAACGCGGCCAGTCTCCCAGCCCCTTCTTCAAGCGACAGGACACCGGAGTGCAGATCCAGATCCAGCCTGCCCCGGACCGCCCTCCACAATTCACGCTTGATGCGAATGAGATGTTGTCCCGGATCGGGGGCATAGCCGAGCTCGTCCACGAGCTGTTCGGCGTAGCAGGCCCATCCCTCGTAGAACAGGGCCGATTCGATCCTCCGCCGGATCGGATCGGGCTGCGAAAGCCTGGCCCAGTCCAGCAAATGATGGCCGGGACTGGTCTCGTGGGCCGTGAGGTAACGGTATTCCCGGTGCAGGGATTCTCGCTGCCCGCCCCTATCCTCCGAGGTGTTCGGGTCATCGAGGATCTGGACAAAGAAACAGCCTGTGGATACACGGTCATTGAGAAAGGGGGGAGCGCTGTAGGAAGCAGTGGCGCGAATCGGCTCCAGGTAGACAGGCGTGGGCTCGACCCGCACCGAGCCGGCGGGAGGCATGGGCAGAACCCCCTGGCGGGCGAAGAAGGCCTCCAGCCTCCGCACCTCTTCCCGGTAAAGGGAGACCGTCTCGCGGCCGGCCTTCGCGGGCAGGGGTATTTCGTCGTAGATGGCCCGCCAGTCCCTGCCCGGATCCACGGCCTTCGCGAGCTGCTGCAGCGCGCGCTCCTTCTCCGAGGCCTCTTTTTCGAGGATCTCACGCGCCTCCTCGATCCCGCCGTCCCACCCGTATCCCCGGCCGAGGATCTCCTGAAACATCCCCGCCCCGGGGACGAAGCGGGACGGCCCGCCAAGTCCCTGAAGAAAGGCCTGAAAGCGCTCCAGGGCCTCGAATGCGGTCCGCTCTTTCCGCGGGAGCCCGCCGCCGGACAAACCGGCCCCCTTCGTGCCTTCCGCGGCCAGGCGGGAGAGAAAGGCCCGGCAAGTGCCCGCCATGTCCAGGGCCGCCTCCCGGGCGGGCTGCGGGACATCGACTACCTGCTCCATGCCCCGGGACAGCAGGCGGGGAATCGCATCGAGACGGGCCCCGTATAGGCCGCCCCTCTCTGTCTCGTCGTCGAGGGGAAGGGTCAAGGCCTGGTCGAGTCCGATGAAGGCGATCTTGAGGTACAGGCCGGGGTCCCTTTTCCAGAACGCGAGGGTCTCCCAGTGTACGAGAAAGGCGTCCATGCTCTGCCTGAGGAGGCCCGCGAGGCAGGGGCCCTCGTCCCCGGCGAGCGCCTCCATCTCCGCCTTCCATGCCTTGACCCTTGCGCAGGTCTCCTCCAGGAACTCCCCGGCCAGGCAATCCGTCTCCCATATGTGAAACCGGGCCGACTCCGCGCGGGGCATGAAATGGAATTCGTCACTCAAACAACACACCGGCAGGGATCGGGCCAGGAGGGAGAAGTAGTCTTCGGACAAGGCGAGCAACGTGTGAGAGGGCATGGGCTGGGACGGGTCCATGGACCAAAATTTAATCGAGAGGGCGGACAAAAGCAAGGCGGGCACTTGATCAAAGCGGCGGGCACGGATATCCTGATTTTATTCACGATTCCCGAAAGGAGACACAATGAGCGAGAAACAGTGGGACCGGCCACCGGAAATGCAGATCGACACAAGCAGAAACTACAAGGCCGTCATCACGACCAACAAGGGTGCGATCGAACTGGAACTGTACCCGCAGCAGGCCCCGAAGACGGTCAACAACTTCGTTTTCCTGGCCCGGGAGGGCTTTTACGACGGCGTGACTTTCCACCGGGTGATCAGCGACTTCATGATTCAGGGCGGGGACCCGACCGGATCGGGACGCGGCGGTCCCGGCTACCGGTTCGAAGACGAACTCCAGGAGAACACGTTGACCCATGAAAGCAAGGTGATCTCCATGGCGAACGCAGGGCCGAACACCAACGGAAGCCAGTTTTTCATCACCCATTCCCCGCAGCCCCATCTGAACGGGAAGCACACCGTCTTCGGAAAGGTGGTGCAGGGCGAGGACGTGGTGGATGCCATTCAGCAGGGCGACAGGATGGAGCGTGTCACGGTTACGGAGGCGTAAAGGACAAGAGGGAAATGCCGATGGACCATCCGAATGACACACATCTCAAATCGATCGGGTACATCCTCTGGCTCTTCGGCTTCACCGGCTCGCACCGCTTCTACTACGGAAGGCCGATCACCGGAACCATCTGGTTTTTCACCTTCGGCCTTCTCGGAATCGGCTGGCTGATCGACCTGTTCCTGATTCCCTCGATGGACCGCCAGGCGGATGTGAAGTTTCGGGCGGGCCGAGTGAATTACAGCGTTGCGTGGATCCTCCTCACCTTCCTCGGCTTCTTCGGGGTCCACAGGTTCTATCTGGGCAAGTGGATCACAGGGCTCCTCTACCTGCTCACGGGCGGGCTGTTCGCCCTGGGCTATTTGTATGATTACTGGACCTTGAATGACCAGATCTCGGAAATCAACGGTTAGGAGGCTGTGCCAAAAGTCCCATCTGCGGCGTTCGGCTTCATCCCTCGTCATTCAACGTACAGAAAGTACGCTTCATTCCTCGGGATCTTGCCTGCCTTGCATCTGGAACTTTTTGAACAGCCTCCAAGAGCCACTGTTTCAACGGGCTCTTCGTGGTTCGGAAGAAGATTGTGGCAGGGTTTCCCGGGCAGGGCTTGCGTGGGGTGGTCCTCTCCCGGGTTCCGTCGGAGATTTGTGCAGGGCGACTTTGTAGGGAGAGGGGGAGACGGAGCCCAAGCAAATCGGAGACGGAACCCGGGACAGGACCACGCGGCAAGACTCACCTGAAACATGGCGATATGTAAGCCGTTCCTATCCGGGAGGCGCTGGCCTGGATACCCACGGCGGCCCGTCGCAGAACGATGCTTCTGGGGAGGTGTTGTGAAAAAACTCGTTACCATTGAACGCAGAGATCATGTCGCCCATGTCCGCCTGAACCGGCCGGAGAAATATAACGCTTTGAATCCGGACATGTTCCGGGCGATCATCGAGGCCGGTGAAGAGGTGCGGGCCGATCGGACGATTCGCTCGGTTGTGCTGTCGGGAGAGGGCCGCGGTTTCTGTGCCGGCCTCGATTTTGAGAGTTTCCTGAAGATAGGATCCGGCGACAAGGAGGAATTTCAGCTTTTTGGCAGGACAGAGGACAACCCGGCCAATTATGCCCAGCGAACGGGTTACATCTGGAAGCAGGTGCCCGTGCCGGTCATTGCCGCCTTGCACGGCGTGGCCTATGGCGGCGGGCTGCAGATCGCCTTGGGCGCGGATATCCGCCTGGCCTCTCTCGACGCCCGGTTTTCCGTGATGGAAATCAAGTGGGGGCTGATCCCGGACATGTCCGGAACGCAGACGCTCAAGGATCTGGTGCGGCTCGACGTGGCCAAGGAGCTGACGTTTACAGGGCGAATTGTCGAAGCCGAGGAAGCCTTGAGGTTGGGCCTGGTCACGCGGCTCTGTGAAGATCCTTTGGCGGAGGCGGAAAAGCTTGCCAGGGAAATCGCAGGAAAATCTCCGGATGCCATTGCGGCGGGAAAGCGATTGTGGGAGAAGGTCTGGTCCCTGGATTCCGAGGAAGGGCTTCGACTGGAGGAAGACATCCAGCGCACCCTGATCGGGGGTCACAACCAGATCGAGGCGGTCAAGGCCAACTTTGAAAAGCGTCCCCCTCAATTCAGAGATCGATCCTGAATCGCGGGCGATCCTTCCAAAGGGCACGGCCGCGGTCCGGGGCCGGAACGCTGAGCCTCCGGCTCCCCGCCCTCCCGGAGGCCCGTCTCAGGGTTCCCGCGCCTCCAGGCGGCGAATTCCCCAATACACGGGAAACAGGCAGACGCCCAGGCTGAGGATCGCCGTGAGGGCCAGGGAGCCGATGACGAGGGCCCAGCGGGACGCGTGCATCTCGATCCCTGCGAAGGTTGACGTGAAGATTGCGTTCACCGGCCATGCCTCCAGGAACACCGTCAGGGCGACGAACCCCATGGCAAGGATCATGTAGAGGATTGCGCCGTAGCCGGTAGCGATCTTTGCGACGTTTTCCACGAAGAACCGGGGATAGACCGCCCCGAGCCCGATACCGAGCCCCACGATCCCGGCGGTGAGGAACGCCATCGTAAAGATCGAAAGGCCCATCATGAGACCGGAGACGCTCAGGAACCAGTTGGACAGGATGACCAGGGACTCGGAGAGGACGAGCAGGGGCACCAGGTACATCCAGAACTTGGACCAGACAAGCCTCGCCATCGAGATCGGCGCGCTTCGGACGAGCCAGAAGGCCCTGCCTTCGACACTCACGGCCGGGAAGACGAACCGGATCGCCACTGCGGCGGTCACGAATCCGGCGAGTCCCGTGTTCAGGAAGGCCAGGAGGTTTTGCAGGTAGACGGTGGCCAAGGGAACCTGCTTCAGGTCGAGAACACGGAAATTGTACAGATATACCACCACCAGTGCCGCCAGCAGGAGGAGCTGCGTCCACTGGGTGGTGTCGCGCAGGAACAGCCTGATATCCTTTTGAACCACGGCCCGGGCCTGCGCGGCGAAGGGCCGGCTCAGAAAGTCCGCCGCCCGATGGATCCAGGCAGGGACGGCGATCCTCGTTTCCCCCGCCTCCTGCGACCGCATCCAGCCGTCCATATAGAAGCGTTTTTCCACCCATATCCCGATCGTGAGCGAGGCCATGGCGGTACTCGCCAGTAGAAGGAAGTGGAAGAGGGGCGTGCCCGGCCGGGCGAAAAGGAGGGGTACGAGACACTCCTTGAACCAGTGGCTCGGGAGATACGCTGAAGAGGGGGGGGTGACCGCGGCCAGGAAGTGGAGGAGCCGGTTCCGGTCGGCCGCATCGAAGAGCCTTTCCGGCTGGAGGAACCGGAAAAGGAGATAGAGGCTCACCAGAAAAAGGACGGCGAGCAGGAGGAGGATTTCTTTCGTTTTTCGTGCCGGGAAGAGGCGGACCAGGCCCATGGTGCAGATGATACCCACGGCCGCGGCGATGACCAAGAGGGGGACGAACCCGAGGAGAACCGCCCCGTAATAGGTCCAGGACGCCTTGTACACCACCCCGTAAGCGCCGAAAACAGGCAACCCGAAGAGCACGATCATCCAGGAAGAGCCGATCAGAGTCTCCACGAATTTGGCCAGATAGATCGCGTCCGGAGAGACCGGAAGAGCGTGCAGGAGCACGAGCTCGTCGGAGAGGTAGAAGGCGGAAAGAGCCGTGACGATGTTGCTGAAGACCAGGAGAGAGAAGAAGACCACCGTAAGCATGGAGAGAAGTTTTACGGCCAGCACGGTGCCGATGACTTCCACCCCCTGGAAGTAGGAAAGGACGCGGTAGCACAGGTAAAAGGTGCCCGCCCAGAACAAGATCCCCAAGGTGAAGATCACCGCCTGCCTGAACGCGCCGGATTCCCGGTCTCCCCGCTTCCGGCTCCAGAGGGATCGCCAGGAGGGGTAAAGGAGATGGAGAAAATCGTCTGTCATGATTTCAGGTGTTCCACAACCCGGGTCATCCCTTCCCCGCCGGTAAGCTGAAGAAAGATGGACTCCAGCCTGTCGGCATCTCCCTTTGCCTGCTGCTGCAATTCTTCCTTCGTTCCGAGAGCAATCAGCTCACCCTTGTGAATAATGCCGATACGGTCGCAGACTTCCTCGGCAACGCCGAGGGTGTGGGTGGACATGAAGACCGTTTTGCCCCGTGTACACTGTTCGCGGAAGATCGACTTTACAAGCCGCGCCCCCTGGGGGTCGAGCCCCACCATCGGCTCGTCGACGATGACGACATCGGGGTGGTGAAGAATTGCGGCGCTCATCACGAGGCGCTGACGCATTCCGTGGGAGTAGCCTTCGATCCATTCATGCCGGAAATCCTTCAAGCCGAAGAGTTCGAACAGCTCGTCCACCCTCTGGTCGAGCCGCCGGCCCTCCACCCGGTAAAGGCCCCCGACAAAACGAAGGAGTTCCTCCCCGGTGAGCTTTTCATACAGGAAAGGACGGTCCGGGATGAAGCCCATCAGGGCCTTCGCCCGCATGGGATCGACCGCCACATCGATCCCACCCACGAGGATGCTTCCCTCCGTGGGACGCATCAGCCCGGCGATCATCTTGATCGTGGTGGTCTTGCCCGCCCCGTTGGGCCCGAGAAACCCGAACACCTCTCCCCGGCCCACGTGCAGGGAAAGGCGGTTGACCGCTGTCAGATCCCGGTATCGCTTGGTCACCTCACGCAACTCGATCATCGGGCCTCCAGGATTTGTACGGACAGTCGTCCGATCACCCGGGCCATTCTCATCTGCTCTTCAAGCCCGCCGTTGATGAACTTGACGTGCGTCACATCCGCGGGGAACTGGCCCATTACCGGGTCCAGGCTCACCCAGGCGCCTTCCCACACCTCGTTCCACGCATGGTAGTAGAAGCCGTCGTCCATGTAGACCACACCCACGACGACCCTTGCCGGAAGCCCTACGGCCCGCGCCAGGGCAGCCATCAGGGCCGCATGCTCGTTGCAGTCGCCGGCCCCTTCATCGAGCACCTCCAGGGCGCTCGGAAGACTCACCGTCGGACGTTTTTCCAGGTTCCGGTACACCCATTCCATCAGGCGCCGGGCCGCAAGGGCTGCCTCCCGTTCGTGCCCGACGATCTTCCGGGCCAGTCGCTGGATCCTTTCCGCATCGCTCTGGAGAAAGGGCGTCGCCTTCAGATAATCGTCGAATGCAGCGCCTCGGACCGGAATCCGGGCCCCCGGCAGCGAAGCCGTGTCCATCCGACGGATCTCCAGGATCGAGCCCCGGAGGTGCTGCCCGCCCCCCTGCATATCGAAATCGGCCGGGTCGATCCCCTTGAGCAGGATGCGGAGGTATTTCAGATTTGCCGGATCGGGCAGCCTCCTGTCGACAGGAACCATGGTCGAGGCTGTGATATCCACCGCCTCCTCGTCTTGCTTGATTCCCCGGGGGGCCTCGCCCGCCGTCTCCCGGATCATGGACAGGCCCATCGGGCTGATTTCTTTCAGGATCCGCCCTTCCCGGTCGGACCATGCGGTCGCTTCCAGCCCGGCATAGCGCACGCGAATCCGGCAGGCCCGCCGGGGCTTGCCGTTGATCCGGATTTTCTCCTCTCCTTCCCCGGTGAGCACCGCATCGGCCTGGCTCAACGTGGAAGGGAGGATGACCGGCACCCGGAGGGATCGCCCCGCTTCCAGCCCGGCCATGACCCGGGCCGCCCTCAAGTTTAGGAAAAGATAAGGCGGCCCGCGAAGATGCAGCCCCTTCTTCCGGGTCCTGCCGGCTGATCGGATCTCCAGCTGGACGTCCTTTCCTTTTACCGCTCCATGCACCTCGAGCGTGGCCACATCGGATCGCAACCGGAACGTAAACGAAGTGAGTGCAAAGGCCCGGTTGGTGCTGCAAGTGGTATCGGTTCGGATATTCTGCGGTGTGCCCATCATCCAGAGGCGGGTGAACGATTCTTCCCGGATCCGATAGCCTCCGTTCGATGGCTCGCTGGTGTAGTGGAGCCACCCGACCTTGCCGCCTTGGAAGTAGAGCCCCATCCAGGCCTCTTCGGCTCCGATTTCTTTCCCCGGCGCCGGGCCCGGGACCGTCGAGAGGGCCGTGTCGGCCGCTTCCGGAGAAGCAAAGTGCTCCCGGTGGACCAGCAGCCCCATCATGAGAAGCCAGAACCCGATCGAACTCCATCCAAGGATTCTTCTCCCCAGTCCCCTGTTCAACACCGTTTCGATGCCTCCTGGTTCCGCCTGGACCTCAAAGGTATGGCTGCACCGACACCTTCACACATCTTCGTCCTCGCGGCCGATTTCCTTGAGCCGCCGGCGCACCCAACCCCCGCATCCATGTGGAAAATTGTCTCAAAATAGACTTGACATGGCGCGGAACCTGGTGTATAAATAATGCAATATGGACAAGACAGATGCGCGCAAATTGAAACATGGGGAATTGACGGCATTGCGCAAACGGGCCGTCACGGCGGTTCAGAAAGGAGAATCGCCGGAATCGGTGGCGGGCATGTTCGGGGTAACTCGTGCCGCTGTTTATGGATGGCTGGCGCGGTACCGAGAAGGCGGCTGGGGCGCACTGGATGCACGCAAGCGCGGTGGGCGTCCTCCCAAGCTGAATGCCGGACAGGTTGAGTGGATCCGGCAAGCGGTTACATCAGGGGACCCGAGGCAATATGCATCCCCGCTTGCTTTGTGGACCTGCAAGAGCTTGCAGACGGTCATCGATAAGCATTTGGGCGTTCCTTTGAGCAAGGCATCCGTCTGCCGCCTGTTGAATCAATTCGGGTTTTCCGCACAGCGACCGCTCTGGCAGGCTTGCCAGCGGGAGCCGCAGCGGGTGGAACAATGGTTCCGGGGGGCGTATCCGGCGATCCGAAAAGAGGCGCAACGCATCGGGGCACAAATCTGGTTTGTCGATGAAGCGGCTGTAATTCTCGACGCCCGGGGCGGTGTGACACGGGGGCGGAGAGGAAAAGCGCCGACAGACCCCGCGACCGGCACCCGTTCCGGAATGAGCTTCATTTCGGCCGTCAGTCGAAGGGGCGACCGCCGTTTCATGTGCGTCCCCGGGCGGGTCAACGCCAAGGTGTTTGTGTCCTTTCTGCGCCGTTTCCTCTATGGGATGGACCAGCCGATCTTTCTGATCGTCGATGGACAGCCCGCCCACAAGGCAAAATGGGTGCGCAAGTTTGTCGATTCCACACAAGGCCGACTCCGGTTGTTTCTTCTGCCGCCCTGTTCCGGGGAGAACAACAGTAAGACGGCGGAAACCACCGGTGGGGCCGAATGATCAACCGATGGAGCGTATGCAGGGGTTTGAAGTCTATGGAGCAACGGGCGTAAGATATGCGCCGACCGGACGGACGGAAAGCAAATTCGGTCCGACGGTGCCTGATCCGCGAGGGCATCCCAAGAGATGAGAAAGCGGAAGAATAGGCATGAGGAAAATCGGCCGCAACAGGCGGTGCACGCCGGCGATGGCGACGCGACGGACGCCCGGAAGCCGCCGGAGAACGAGATCGACCTCATCGCGCGAAGGGCCCTTCTTGCCCGGCCGGGCCTGTCCATCCGGACCCGCCTGATCACCGGATTTCTCGTGGTGTTCATTATGGCCCTGGGGGCTTTGGCCACAGACGCGATCATCATCGCCCGCATCGACGACAATTTGGAATTCGTCGAAAGAACCGACCGATTCGCGAACGAGATTCAGCAGTGCAGGCGCTACGAAAAGAACTATCTGCTTTACGGAACCGGCCTGCCCGATGTGCTCCGGCATCTGGACGCCGCCAGGAAGGTGCTGATCACGGCCAAGACGGAGTTGGGCAGAATGGTGGGGACAGAAGATCTGGAACGCCTCGAAAGGCATCTGGAGGCGTACCGTTCACTGATCTTCCAGCTGAGCGACATTCACAGAAAGACGCCTCCCACGGGCAAACCGATCGAGCCGGAGATCGAATCAAAGCTCAGAGACCACGGGGCCAAGATCGTCGAAACGGCCCTGTTCATCTCCAGAAAGGAACGCGCCAACGTCAGGCGCACGTTCCGCCTGATGGTCCGGGTGACCCTGCTTTCCGTCGCCATCCTGCTCGCAGTGATGTTGTACACGGCAAACTACCTGACCCGGCATTTCCTGAGAAGGCTGGACTTTCTGAAGGGCGTTACGAACCGGATCGCCGCCGGCGACTTTACCCCGATCATGCCCGTTCGGAAGTACAAGGACGAGTTCACCAGCCTCGCCATCGCGATGAACCGGATGATGAACGAGCTGGCCACCCGCCAGGAACAGCTCGTGCAGGCGAAAAAAATTGCCGCCGTGGGTACCCTGACCGCGGGCATCGCCCATGAAATCAACAACCCCATCAACAATATATCCCTGATCCTGGAATCCTTTGTCGAAAGCGAGGACACCATGGATCCCGAAGAACGCAAACGCCTTCACAAGGAGGCGATGGAACAGTGCGATCGCGTGAGCGATATTGTGAAAAACCTTCTCGAATTCTCCAGGGCCAGTCATCCCCGCCTGGAGCAGGTCTCGCTCGAGGAAATCGTGGACAAGACCGCCCGCCTTGTCTCGAACGAAATGAATTTGCACAACATTCGGTTCTCCAAGGAGATTCGCGATCAACTCCCTGCCCTCCAGGTGGACAAGGGGGGGCTGCAGCAGGTCCTGCTCAACCTGTTCCTCAACAGCATTCAGGCCATGCCGGAAGGGGGGGAGATCAAGGTCGTGATCCGCTTGAGCAAGGCGATGAACGAAGGGGTCATCGATGTCATCGATACGGGTACGGGGATCGCTCCGGAACACCTGAAGAACATCTTTGACCCTTTTTTCTCCACCAAGAAACACGGGGAGGGCACCGGTCTCGGACTGTCGGTGAGCTACAGCATCATCGAGAAGCACGGCGGGCGAATCGAAGTCCAGAGTACGCCGGGGCAGGGCACGACCTTTTCGATTTTTCTCCCCTTTGAGAGACCTCACTATTAGAAGATCCCGATGGAGGCAGAGGAGAAAAGGAGATGGGAAAGCAATACGAAATTCTCGTCCTGGACGACGAGCCGATCGTGGGCGACAGGCTGAAACCCGCACTCGAAGCAGAGGGGTACGGCGTCGAGGTTTTCGTGGATCCGAGAGAGGCCCTCGCGCGACTCCCGGAAAAGGAGTTCGACATCGTCATCACCGACGTCCGCATGGCGGATATAGACGGGATCAAGGTACTCGAACGAGTTAAGGAACAGTCCGAGCGTACGAAGGTCCTCATCATAACGGGCTATGCCACGGTGGAACTGGCGCGGGAGGCGCTCTCCAAGGGGGTCTTCGATTTCATCGCCAAGCCTTTCAAGATTCAGGACATCCGCGAGATGGTCCGAAAAGCCGTCGAGGCCCTGGAGGGCTGAAGGCCGGATCGACAAGCGGATCGGTTGCGACTTCAAACTTCAACAGACGGCCGAAGGAGGAGGGTTGCATGAATCCTCATTTGTACCTTGTCATTGCCGGTAACAGCGTGAGCATCCCTCTGTTGGTTGGCCTCGGATTTGCCGTTGGGCTCTTGTCGGGCCTTTTCGGAGTCGGTGGCGGATTCCTGATGACGCCGCTCCTGATCATGATCGGTATCCCGCCCACCGTGGCGGCCGCGACCGACTCGAATCAGATCGTTGCGGCTTCCTCATCCGGAGCCTTTGCCCACTACCGAATGGGAAACGTGGATATCAAGATGGGCCTCATCCTGCTTGTCGGGGGTATCCTGGGGGGGACCGGGGGCGTGCAGCTCGTCCGGGTGCTCCGCGCCATGGGAAACGCGGACTTCCTGATCAAGATTACTTACGTCCTCATGCTCGGCTTCGTGGGAGCATACATGTTCATCGACAGCCTGCGGGCCCTCCGGGGCGCTGTTGAACCGGCGGTCCGCGCGTACACCGAGAA
>WFRX01000340.1 GCA_015486285.1 bacterium | reverse complement strand
GGTGCCAAGATCCATGAACAGGGTCACGTCCTCGGCTTCCGCAATGCCCGTATACATGACGCCGGAGGTGATGTCGCCCCCTACATAACTGCTCACGCCGGGCAAGCAGAAAACGATCCCGTTCGGGTTTATGTCGACGCCGATGTCCCGCGCCAAGACAGGCGGATATTGGTTGACCACGGGAATGTAAGGCTCCATGCGGATGTTGCAGGGGGGTAGGCCGAGGAGCAAATGGGTCATCGTGGTATTCCCGGCACAGACCATCGCCGTGATCTCTTTTCCAAGAACCCCGGCCTCTGTACACAGGGCATGGACAAGCCGGTTCACCGTCTCGACCACGGACTCCTGAAGCGTCTGCTGTCCCCCGCTGTTGCATGCGTACACGATCCGGGAGATCACGTCCTCCCCGTAGCCGATCTGGAAGTTGTGGCTGGCCTGGGTTCCCATGGTGCCGCAGGAATTCAAGTCCACCAGTTCCGCAACAACGGTCGTCGTCCCGATATCAACGGCGATCGCAAAGTGCCTCCCCCTGGTATCCCCCGGCTCCACCTGCAGCACCCGGGGCATCACATTGGGCCTGCTCACGGTCGCCGTCACCTTCCAGGCTCCCTGCCTGAGGACGTTCGCAAGGCTTCGCAGCCCGCCCAGGTCAACGCGGATGTCCCGGTCCGGGAGTTGTTCATTGAGTCCCTTGAGAAACCGCTCCAAGTCGGCGGTCGTATCCGCCAGGGTAGGTTCCGACATCTCGAGATAGAACTTCTGCGTCAGGACGGGGCCGAAGGCGTCCCCTGTCTCCGGTCCGGCGAGACACGGGCACGGCTCCGCAGAACCGAAATCGAGCGAGTCCCCCAGGATCTTTTCTTCGGCCCCCTCCTCCACGACCGAACTCCTCGGGATCTCGACTACCACGTCGCCTTCGATCTCGGTCTGGCAGGCCAAGACCTTGCTTCCCCCTCCGGATTGCTCCCGGTCCGGCAAATCCACGGCAGTTTGAAACGGGCCGTCCCGCACAATCACTACACATTTGCCGCAAGCACCGGCGCCGCCGCATACGCTGTTCAGATAGATCCCCACAAGATTCGCCGCCTTCAAGAGATTCGTCCCCTTCGGAACGCGCACCGTCTTTCCGTAAGGAAGGAACCTGATCTGCACTGCTGAATCCATTTTCGAATCCTCCGGATCTTAAGGAAATGGACAGAAAGCACTTGAAGCGATATAGATACCGTCGCGAGTGTTCAGGTTACGTCAAACCCGCCAAAAAGAGCAAGATGAGGACAGAGGAGGGAACCATCATGACCCGGGAAGACGCTCCAAAGACGAAACCATGCTTCACGCCTATCGGAATCATCCGAACCCCGTACAAAGACTGGGCGCCTTATCAACCTGTCGAGCGCGATCCGGGCAGGGAAATATTCCGCCTGGTTCTTTCGCACGAATTCGCGGGCGGCCTGAGGGATCTGGACCGCTTTGAGTATGTGTATGTTCTGCATTTTCTGGACCGCGTCGAAACAACCCCTTCTATGACTGTCTCGCCTCCCTGGGCGAAAGGGACGACCGTCGGCCTCTTCGCAACCCGGTCCCCTGTCAGGCCGAATCCGATCGGGCTGAGCGTAGTACGCATTCTGCGCATCAAGGAAAATGAGGTGATTACCTCACCCCTGGATGTTTTTGACGAAACCCCCCTGCTGGACCTCAAGCCATATTTCAAGACGTTGGATGCAAAGGCCGACGCGAACGACGGGTGGGTCGAAGACCTGGAGGATCGGACGCATCTCCTGGAGCACCTCAGGGGCATTCCTCACCACCATGAACATTGAAAAGGAGATCGAAGACAGGTTCAAGATGTTTCATCTGTTTCGCATGAAACGTTTCCCTTCTTCTTCTTGATTTCAATGGAGAATCTATCTTGAAATAGCGAGCTATACCTCTTTCTGTGTTAAAATATGAAACACCCGTCCATCCTTCACCTGGCACCCCGACCCGTTCCACACGACCGAATCACGGTCGTTCCTCAAACATAGCCCCTGCAAATAAGTCGGACGAGTCGAGTCGACAGCCGGTTGTTTCCCTGTGTGGTACAGCTTTTGCAGTTTGTGTGTAGTTCTGTTTAACCGTTCATAAACCATGCCTGCGACGGCGCAAACGATCCAGACAGACAGCAGAGCGCCATCAAAGCGGGCGGCAGGGCAATGGACAAACCGTCCCATGGAGGATCCGGGTGAAGACAGCAGGACCCGTCACCGCTGAAACAAGGTCCTCGCTCTATTCGGGGCTCGCGGATTTCTATCGCCCGCCGACTTGGGAAATGATTACCAAGGGGATGGACCGGTTCCTCAGGGGTCATGCGGAGATGCTTTTCCACCCGAGTATCCCGCCCGCCTTTGCCGGTCTGATGGCGAGATTGGAGAAAGAGACCTACGAAAAGGATCTTGGGGAGTTTCAGAGCGAATATGAGCGCCTCTTCTTCGACCCTCCCCGAGGCGAATCCGTGGCGCCTCCGTTCGCCTCCTTTTATCTCCGGGAAACGATTACTCTCTACCCGTCGAAACAGCTGGAATCCTGCTGGCGGCGGATCGACAAGGCGGTCCCCGGGCCCAACGAACCGATGCAGGAGACGATCGAGGGAGAGCTACGGTTCCTGGGGCTGCTCTGCGAAAATCAGGCAAAGGCCCGGAAAGAAGGCAGCCCCGAGGTAGAAAACTGCCTCAAGCGGGAGCAGTTCAAATTCCTGGCAGATCATCTCACCCAGTGGATCGAAGCTTTTGCCAGGCGGCTCGGGTCAGGAAGCCGCCTCGCCTTCTACCAGCTTCTGAGCCATGCTACATACAACTTCGTCTCGTCGGATTCCAGAAGGCTGCAGGAACACCTCAAGCGTTGACACTCCCGCTTCCGCCTGTCCGCCAACCGATTCATGCCCTTCATTCGCTTGTGCCCTGCTCACTTTTCGGTCCCACCTGCGCTTCCCAGGGGACCCGGCAGCAAAACCGGGGACGGAAGGTATTTACGGCCGCGGGCAGGAGCGTCAGGGCGCCGACGAAGCAGGCGAACATGTTCAGGGACACCAGGATACCCATGGTTCGGGTGGGAGGAAATCGAGAGAAGAGAAGCACGAGAAATCCGCAGATCACTACGATCGCGTTGAACAGAATCGCCTTCCCGGCAGTCATCATGGTCGCCCTCGTGAGCCGTCGATAGACATGTTCCCGGACCCTGTCCGGGAATGCCGCAGGGGATGCGTTGGCGGCAAGATAACGATACTTGGCAATGAAGTGGATCGCATAGTCGATGCCCACACCGATGCCGATGCAGGCGGTGACGGCCGAGGTCGGCTCGAGGGGCAGCCGGGCAAGGCTCATAAACCCGAAGTTCCAGATCGTGGCCACCGTGATCGGGAGGATGTTCAGGAAGCCCGCCAGAAAAGAGCGAAACATCAGAACCGTGATGAGAAAGACGCCGAAAATGGACAACGCGATACTGGAGAGTTGTCCTTTCACGAGGATGTCCTGCGTGACATACGTCACCATCGCCCTCCCGCCCACCTGGGTCTTCACTCCCTGCCCGCCGAACAGCTCCCGGCAGAGGTCCTCAATCGTTCGAACCACGTGACCGATACGTTTCGAAGAAAGGGTTCGTAAGCGGACAATCAGGTCGGCCTTCCGGAAGTCATCGTCCACGACCCTTTCCAGGTCCGCCGGTTCCCCGGAAAAGGAGTACAGGAGCAGATACTGGGCGACCTCTTCCCGGGTCTCGGGAACGACATCCCAGGACGCTTTGCCCCCATGCATGGCACGATTCATCAGCTTCAGGTAATCGGCGATGGAGATCGTTCCTCCCACGTCATCGACTTTTTCCAGTGCGCGCTGCATCCTGTCCAACCGTCCGAGAAGCGCCGGCGATTTGAACGCATCCGGTTCTCCCCCGTCCAGGACGACGTTGAGTACACCGGTCCCGTTGAATTTTTCGTTGATCATCCGGTTGGCCTCCGGGATCTCGCTTCCCGTCTCGAAATATCGCATCGGGTCCGAATCCACCCGGAGGAACGGAAGCAGCGCGAGGGAGACGAGGATGACCACAACATTCACGCCCACCACGAGATAACGGTAGACATAAACAACTTCCCCCGCCGCACCGAGGATCCCGGACATCCCTGCAGCCATACGCCGCCCGCCGCCGGCGTCCCGATCCCGTGGCCGCCGACGGGGAACGGGAACCTTGAGCAGCGCGAGGGACGCGGGTAGAAAGGTCAGAGAAAACAGCATGGCCACCACAATGCCGAAGGCGGAAAAGGCACCCAGGTACCGGATGGGTTCCATGTCGGAGGTCAACAGAGAAAGGAACCCCACGGTAGTGGTCAGCGAAGTCATCACCACGGGACGCCACATCTCCCCCATCGTCCTCAGGATGATACAGCGCCTGTCCGCTTCCTCCTCCGCCTCATCGACCGCCTCGTAATACCGGTTGGTCACGTGGATCCCATCCGCGCAACCCAGGGCCATAATCAAGATCGGCACAATCGTGGTCATCGGGTAGATCGGAATGCGAAGGAGGGCCATGGCTCCCATGGTCCAGACCACACTGAACCCGACCACGAAGAGAGGCAAGACCACACCCCGGACGCTCCTCAACAGCAGGGCCAGCATCACTACGATCACCACCGCCACGAAAGGAATCATCCGCCGCATATCCTGGTCCACATACCTGCCGATCACACCGGTAATGACGGGTATGCCGGCGACGAACACCTCGCGCCCCGGGTTCTTCCTGTCTTCGGACCCAATGAGATCGCGGATACGATCATACAGGGCTGCCAGGTCTGCCCCTGATTCGGGATCGGCGAGAATCAGGGTACCTGTACCGTCGCGGGAAACGATCTCCCCCTGAATCATCGAATTTCGGGCCACACGCCTTCGAAAGGCGAGGATCTCCTCCTCCGTTACAGGAACTTCGTCGAGCAGAGGCTTTACTTCGAATCCGTCGGAGGTTCCAAGGATCGTGTCGATCGTAAAGATCCCCTTCACGCTCCCCGGTTCAATTCCGGGAAGCCCTTCGAGGCCCTTGGTCAGCCGGAAGAGGAATCGCAGAGCATCCGAATTGTAGATGCCCTGCCTTCCATTCTCCACGACACCAATGAGCAGGCTGTCCCTGACGCCGAATTCCTGTTCGATCCGGTCGGCAAGTCGTACCGTGGGATTACGCCGGGGAAGCATGTTGGTGACATCGGTGTCCTTTTCCAAACGGGGCAGGAAGCAGGCAAAAAAGGCGGTAGGAAGCAGCAGAAATACGATGACGCTTCGAGGAAAATCAATGATTCGGGAGAAGAAGGTGGTCAAGGAGCCGTCCTTCCCTTCGGTCGCGCAACAAACTCTTACAGGATGTTATCCGAGGTGCATGTAACCCGCGACGACCCGTACTCCTCATTATGGACAGAGGAAAGAACTTGAAAGAGCCGAAACAGGGAAGGCTCGACCATGAACAGGCGATTCCCCTTCCTCAGCGACTCGATCGTTGCGTCTCTTGGCTGCGTTGTGGCTCTTTGTTTCCTCTGGGGATCTTGCCACGCCATCGAACCCAACGCAACGGGCCCGTCTCCATACGGGGGCAACCCTTTGTATGCCCTGCACATATTACCGGAACACCCGATTCGACTCGCGACCACATTGAGCACCCCCTCAGAGGACAACAAGGATCGGGCAGCCCCTTTTCCTCCCGGGCCACCCCAGTGCCCCTACGAAACCTGGAAAAGGGCCCTCGCACTGCCTGTTCTGGGCCACCTCGATTTGAGGCTGTTCTGCGTGCCCGCAGGACGCAGGCCGGGCGACTGACGAAGCCTTCCCGCAGGTTCATCACAGAGTAGCTTTGGGTCGTTTTTATTACAAAGGGCCCTGATCATGGCGCATCTCCGGATCTATGGCGTCCTTACGCTGGCGCTCGCCTCCCTGCTTTGCTCCGCCGCACCCGTTTCGTCCGGCCCCCTGCCCATACACAGGGAAAAGGCCTGGGGGCTGCTGGTCGGGTATGGAATCCAGCCTTGCTCATGGGCCGGCAGCGTTCCCGAAGAGGTAAGAATCGCAACGCTCTATCCAACCCTGGCCCTTGGGAGTATTTCGCTGCGACCATGGAAAATAGACCTTGAGATGGAAGGTCTTCTCGGTTTTCGGACCGACGAGAGGAAAGGAATCATCGTGGGAGCGAATCCGATGGTGCGACTTTCCTACTTGATCGGCTCGCGTTTCATACCCTATGTCGAAGCGGGCGGGGGCGGCTCGTACAACAATTTGGACCTGCCGGGAATGGGATCCAGATGGAACTTCACCCTCCAGGGGGGTGCAGGTTCGCAATGGAAAATCAGGAAAGGGCTGGACCTGAGAATCGAGTACCGGCTCCTTCACCTGTCCAACGGGGGCCTCGCTGAGGCCAACAGGGCATTGAACGCCAATCTCTTTCTATTGGGCGCGTGGTACGCCTTCTAACGCACCCGCATTGCGGATCACGCGGCCGCATGCATCGGGATCTCGCTGACGACCCCCTGCAGCCTTCCGAGCAGTTGGATGTACCGATTGAAATACGCCTGGGCGACTTCGCTCATGACACAGAAACCCGCCAGGCAGTCCCCATGCAACAAGGATCGGAATTTCTGAGCGTCGATTGCCAGCACCTCTGTATCCTCTGTACAGTCCGCCTCGGCCGTGTAGGTTTCCGAACCCAGCAGAGGGGAAAGGCCGAAGAGTTCCCCCTGTTCAATCTTTGCGATGGCGATCTGGAATTCCTCAGGCTTGGCGGGCAGGTGCAACAGGACGGATCCGGACAAAAGCACAAACACATACGACGCCTTTTCCCCGTGTCGGAAAAGGATCTCCCCCTTGCCGTATCTCTTCCGTTCGGCAAAGGTGCTGATCTTGTCCACCTCCTCCACACTCAGATGTTTCAGCAGTTCATGCCCTTTCAGTACAGTAGCGACATTCATGAATCGCCCCCCTTTCGCTTCACGTTGCAGAATCGTGGCCCTTCGCCTAAGTCCTATAGAGACAGGCGAACAAAATCGGTTTCAATCTTTTTGGAAGGATCGATCGGGAAGGGAGAAGCAAATCCGGCAAAGGGTCAGATCTTCACCTCGATGCCCCCGTAAAAGAGCCTGCCCGGCAACGGGTAATCCAGCCGGATGTAGTCCTGCCGGTCGAAGAGGTTCTCCACGGCAAAGGAGAACCGGGGAGAGACTCCCCTCCACGGGCCCGGAGAATAGCTCAGGTGGATGCTCTCGATATCGTAGGGGCCGAGTTCCATGATCGGCTGGAATTGCGGTTTCACATCCGAGACCTGGGGAGGCACGCCCGGCGCACCGCCTGCGAAACGGCCGGAGACGAAATTGACCTGCCATTCGGCCATGAATCCTTTGAAGGGCCGGGTCCGGATGAACACGTTCAGGACATGCTCCGGCGCATTGAACAGGTCGTCCGTTTCGTAGATGCCTTCCGTGATCTCGTCCCCTTTCTTCTCGTTCTGGACGAAGGCATAGTTGCCTTCCACCTCCAGCCATTTGGAAAACGTGTAGATCCCGGAGACCTCGAGTCCCCAGAGCTGTACGTTGTCCACGTTGTAGGTCGGGGGATAGGAGATCGGATAGATCATGATGTAGTCATCGATGTACTCGTAGAAGAGGTTCAGATCATAGGCGAACCGATCCCCCCGGCCCTTCAGCCCGAGTTCCGCATCGTAGCCCTTGGCAGGCTTCAGACGGCCCAGCATGGACTGCCAGTCCGCCACCAGCTCAGGCGGAATGAGCTCAGGGGGTGCTCCGGGGGGCTGATCGAGGCCGTAGAAGGCGCGAAGAACGGCCCGCCCCCCAAAGGAGAGGAGGTTGTAGTTGCCGTACCAGCGGTACAAGTCGGCCATGGCCGGGGCCTTGAACAACCTGCCGAAAAAGCCGTAGATCTGCACAGCGTCGGTCGCCTGATAGGCGACCGAGAGCCGCGGAGACCATCCGTCGCCGGTAAGCTCGTCCCGGGATTCCCTGCCTCCCGGAGCGCCCTCGGACGAAATGCGGTTCTCGAACCGGTCGAAGCGAACGCCAAATGTCAACGTCACCCGGGGCAGGGCCTGCCAGGAATCCTCGGCAAAGAATCCATACAGATCCTGGTTGAAGGAGACATCCTCGTTGCCCTGCTCATAGTAGACCCAGTTCGCGTCGGAGTCTCCATAGGTATACTCGCCGCCGAGCTTCCAGGTGTGGTTCCTCCAGCGATGATGCACCTTGACCTTGAAGGAAGGAGCCTTGTAGCGGAGATCGTAGTCCCACCAGTCACCGGTGTTCCATATGTCCCTTTTGTAATGGTCGTCGCGGTCCTGCGCCGTGTAGGAAAATGCGGCGTTCACCCAGTCGGAATCCCATACGGCCTGAACCCCACTGTTGTCCAAGTCGAAGTAGCTTCCGCTCGTCAGGCCCCGGGCGTTGCTCCAGACATTCCAGTTCACCCGCTCATCCAGAACGAATCCTTCGTTCCGGTGCGAGGTGTATCCGTAGACATGGAAATCCCCCCGGTCCTTGACCCTATAACCTACACGAGAGAACACATTCCATTGGTGCACGTCGTTGTTGTCGAGGTAGGGGTCCCTCTGGCGGTAGCCGCCTCCCCAAAACCAGTCCGCCCCTGATGAGGAGCCGGAGCACGTGGCCCCTCCCTTGAGGTCTGTGAAACTGCCGAGCGACCACCATCCCGACCCCTGGAGGTCGCCTGTACCCTGCTTGGTAACGATATCAATGGTACCCACCACGGTGTTCCCGTATTCCGCGGAGCCTGCGCCTCGAATCACATCGATCCGTTCAATATTCGCCGTTGGAACCGCCTCCCAACTGAACGAACGGGTATAGTACCTCCCCATCTGACCGACAGGCACCCCGTCAATCAGGATCCGGTAATCCTGGTCTCCGAGATTCCGCAGGAAAACGTTCTTGCCGTAGGACGAATCCTGGATAAAGATGGATCCCGCATCCTTCAGAAGGCCGGTGACATCGCTGATCTGGCCGGCCTGAATCTCCACGTCCGGACGGACGGACGAGACGACAGGGCTTCCCGGCATCGCTTCATGGCGGGCCCCTCCCCGAACCAGAGTGGCGGGAAGCTCGTACGGGTTCTCATCCGCCCACCCCCGGGCCGTCGGCAAAAAAACCGCCAGGGCCATCACGAAGGCCCATCCTTTTCCAAGGGCTTGTGCGCACATAGGACTTCTTCTCCCCCCTTTTTCGTCCCCTATCTCCAAGGCCCTGACACACCTAAAAAAGGACAGGGCGCACATGACAAAGCAACCTAATCGTGATATGCTATTTTTTATCGTAAGTCTGTAGTGGCACTTCTTTCATATTTGTGCTATTATAGCCAAGCTTCCATCGTTGTCAACAAGAAAGCGGTCGTTACGGCAGTTTTTCTGGACTTTTACGCTTTATGGCAATCAACGCGCCCATGGACGACGCCGCACAAATTTCAGACGATCCGGCAGGTTCTGTCACAGCAAGGTACACCGCCAGGGTCCGCAACCGGGCCTGGCTTCTGGCCGGCCTTGCCGGGTTGCTGCTCGTAATCATGGTGCTTTCGCTGGCGACAGGCCCTTACCCGCTGTCTATCCAGGACCTCCTCCGGTCCCTTTTCGGGTTCTCGCAGGGCAGAGAAGGCATCGTGGTCTGGAGCATCCGTATGCCCAGAATCGCAGCCGCACTCGTTTCCGGCACCGCGCTCGGGCTGTCCGGACTCGTGATCCAGTCCCTGCTCAAGAACCCCCTGGCGTCGCCGTTCACTCTGGGCATAAGCCAGGGCGCCGCCTTCGGGGCGGCCTTCGCCATCGTGGTCCTGGGGGCCGGGGGCCTCCATCCGGAATCCGTATCCGGGGGCGGCAACGGCTCCACGGCAGTCGGCCATCTCCTATCGGTCACCGCACTGGCCCTGGCCGGGGCCATGATCTCCGCATCGGTCATCCTGCTCCTCTCTCTGTTCCGAAGGTTGGCTCCCGAGTCGATCATCCTCGCAGGGGTCGCCCTATCGTCCCTCTTCGTCTCCGGAACGATCCTCATCCAGTACTTTGCTTCCGAGGAGGAAATCGCTTCCGTAGTCTTCTGGACCTTCGGGGATGTATCACGCTCTACCTGGCCCGAGATCCTCACCCTTGCGATCGCCACCGCGGCCATCACCGCCTATTTCGTTCTCAACCGTTGGAACATGAACGCCATGGCCGCCGGTGAAGAGGTAGCCAGGGGACTCGGAGTCGGCGTGGACAGGCTGAGGCTCTCCGGAATGTTCATGGCCTCCCTGGCCGCGGCGCTGGTCACCGCCTTTCACGGCGTCATCGCCTTTCTCGGCCTGCTGGCCCCCCACATCTCCAGGCGACTGGTAGGGGCCGACCATCGGCTGCTCATCCCCTGCTCCTGTCTCGTCGGCGCGATCCTGCTGCTGGCGGCGGATCTGCTGGGCCGATGCATGGTTGGTTCCGGCTCGCTGCCCGTGGGCGTACTCACTTCGTTTATGGGCGCCCCGCTTTTCCTTTATCTTCTTATCCGAGGGCAGAATCGATGATCTTGTCGGTTGCAGGCATCCAGTTTCGTTACAACGGGCGTCCGGTTCTCCGGGACGTAGGCTTCGAACTCGACCGGGGCCGGATCCTGGCCGTCCTCGGCGTGAACGGCGCGGGCAAATCCACCCTGCTCAAATGCATCAATCGCATCCTGAGGCCGAAGCGGGGGGTGGTGCTGCTCAACGGCCGGGACATCGCCTCCATGAAAGGAAGAGAAATCGCCCGCGGGTTCGGCTACGTACCGCAACAAATCGGTCCGGAGCCTTTGAGCGTTTTCGACGCCGTGCTTCTCGGCCGGAAACCTTACATCCGATGGGCCATGTCCGAAGAGGATTACCGGATCGTGGAAAGGGTGCTTCGGCTCATGCACCTGGAGCATCTCTCCCTGCGTCCTTTGAACACCCTGAGCGGGGGCGAGACCCAAAAGGTCCTGCTCGCCAGGGCCCTGGCGCAGGAACCGGACGTACTGCTGCTGGACGAGCCGATGAGCAATCTCGACCCGAGGAACCAGATGGAAGCGCTCCGTTTGATCTCGCACGTCGTGAGGGATCAAAAATTGTGCGCCATCATCTCCATCCATGATCTCAACCTGGCGCTGCGGCTCGGCGACTCCTTCCTGCTGCTCAAGGACGGCAAGGTACACACGATCACGGACCGGCAAGGGCTGACCCCGGCGGTGATTCGCGACGTTTACGGTGTCGAGGTGACCCTAACGGAGGTAGCGGGGTATCCCATGGTGGTGATGAAAGACGCATAGCAGTGAAATGACCGGGAGAAAGGGCCGCGCGGTGAAAGGCGGGCTGGAGTTCACTGGATATCGCCGTTCCGGCGGGACGATCGTTACCGTTCACCGCGCCGGCGCACGTGCGGGCCTGCGGGCCGCGAAGCATATCCTGATGCTGTCGGTCCTCTTGATCGCCCTCGCTCCCATCCCGATCCCTTCCCTCGAGGCCGCTCCACAGGATCGGATGACCGTCACGGATATGGAAGGCCGACATGTGGAGGTCCCCAGGGCCCCCCACCGGATCGTCTGCCTCGGGCCCGGAACGCTCCGCCAGATCTGCTATCTCAGGGCCGCGGACCGGGTGGTCGGCGTCGAGAGGATGGAAAAGGCCTGGCCTGTGGGAAGACCCTACTGGCTGGCCCATCCGGAGTTGAGCCGGCTGCCGTCCGTCGCGCCCGGCGGAGCGGCCGGCATCAACGCGGAACCGGATCTGGAGCGGGTCCTGGAGGTGGATCCGCAAGTCATCTTCATCTCCTACATGGAGCCTGCCAAGGCGGACGCGCTGGAAAAGAAGATCGGAATCCCTGTTGTGGTGCTGACCACGGGAAGATTCGCCACCTTCGACCAGGCGGCCTTCGACTCCCTGCGGACAGCAGGAAAGGTCTTGGACAGGGAACAGAGGGCGGAGGCAATCATTTCCTACATCGACGAAGCCCGCAAGGACCTCCGGGCGCGGACGGCCGCGGTCCCCTCGGAGCGGCAGCCCCTCGTTTATGTAGGCGCCCTCGGCTACAAGGGCCTTCAGGGCATCGAGAGTACAGACGCCGATTACATGCCCTTCGAGTGGCTTCCCGTCCGCAACCTGGCCCGCCGGATCCACAAGGACGGGCACCTGTTCCTGGACAGGGAAGAGCTGCTCCGCCGGGACCCGGACGTCATCTTCCTCGACGGAGGCGGCGCGGCCCTTGTCGCCGCGGATTATCTGAGGAAACGGACATTCTATGACAGTCTCAAGGCCTTCCGGACGAAGCGGGTCTACATCCTGTTCCCGTACAACTGGTACGTGACCAACATCGAGACGGCCATCGCTGACGCCTATGCGGCCGGTAAGATCCTTTATCCCGAGTGCTTCTCCGACGTGTCGCCCGAGAAGAAGGCAAGAGAGGTGATGGCATTTTTCGTTGGAAGGCCCGACGTTTATGACCGTATGGAAAGGGCCTATGGGAGGCTGGGGCACGTGGCCGACTTCCCGGCATCTCCATGAGATCCCCGGCTCGTTCTCCGATGGTCGGGACGGGACGCCAGGTGAGGGAGGGGCGCGGAGAAGCGATGGACAAGAGCGGCTATTTCGACCGATCCAGGAAGGATGAGTGGGCCTTCACGCCATACACGCCCGAAGAGCATGCCAAGCTGGATCGATTCCTGGACGCGGCGGGCATTTCGCCGGGGGCCAAGGTCCTCGAACCCGGATGCGGCACGGGCCGCTTGACGGAAAAGCTCTCCGCCCGCGTAGGACCGGCAGGGGAGGTGGTGGCCGTGGACATCAGCTCCGGGATGGTCGAAGAGTGCAGAAGGCGGGCCGGAGGCCTGCCCAACGTGAGGATCGTGCAAGGACCGGTGGAAGAAATCGGCTTTCCCCCACACCATTTCGATGCGATCTTCTGCCTCTGCGTCTTCCCGCATTTCGACGATAAGAGAAAGACCCTGCGCCTCCTGCGCGAATGGCTTGCGCCTGCGGGAAGCCTTACGCTGGCGCATCTCGAGGGAAGCCGCATCCTGAACCGGATGCACCGGGAAACAGGCGGCCCGGTCAAGGGCGATCGAATCCCCCCCCATCCGGAGATGCAGGAGCTCTTCCGGGAAGCCGGTCTTCGAATCGGCCGCTTCCGGGATGAAGACGACGGCTACCTCCTCGTGGCCTATCCGGATTGAGTGCATAGGAACGCTGTGATAGGATTCCACCAACATACCCAACAGAACACTGGAGCCTGCACCCCCAGAAGGGAGCGGTAATGCGAGTCCTCCTTGAAGGTCGCAAGGCCCTCGGCCTGTTCAGCCTCTTCCTGTTTCTTCTGCTGCTGGGCTTCGCTCCGTTCCATCACTATACGGCGCATAAGGGCGGGGGACACGATTCGGCCGATTGCGCCATCTGCATGGCAAGCTCGCAGATGGCCGGGCTCGTCGTCGCCCTGATCATCTTCCCCGCTTGCCTGCTGCCCTTTTTCCGAAGCTTTTTCCGGCACACCCCCTCGAAGCCCGGCCCGGTTCCCTGCCGTCTGCCTCCGGCACGCGCTCCTCCTGTCCTGCCGGGCTGATTCACCCGCAATCTTCCTGAACCAACCCTCACACGGGCCCTGCACTCCAAAGCGAAGGCCCGCGCCTCGTGGGTCCGCGGGGATGCTATCCGTCGTGTGAGGAACCGTTCGCTCCAATCGAAAGGTGAGGCGCGAAGGAGGTGCCGCTCATGCCCGGACTGGACAAACTGAAATTACGAACGACCGTAACCCCATTG
>WFRX01000339.1 GCA_015486285.1 bacterium | reverse complement strand
TATCCATGTATGACGGATCCTCCGGCCCCAAGGGCCCCCCCGACAACCCTCTGAACAAGGTGATCCCTTCCCTTTCCGCCGACGGAGATCCGAACCGCCGCAAGTTTCATTTTTCCATCTGGTACTTTCTCCTCGCCCTCCTTGTATTCTCGCTCGTCCATGATTACCTGATCGTCAAGCGTGTCGAGACGCTCCGTTATTCAGAGTTCAAACGCTACGTGGCCGAGGGCCGGGTAAAGGATCTCGTTCTCAGGCCCGAGGAGATAACGGGCCTGATCGTGGCGGAAGGCGGCGGCAAGGATAGGCCCTTTGTGACCGTCCGGGTCAAGGACCCCGATCTTGTCAAGCTCTTGGACGCGAACCACATCCCTTACACGGGGCGGCAGGCGAGTCCGTGGGTAACGGCCCTCTTGTCCTGGGTGTTTCCCCTGTTTTTCTTCATCCTTATCTGGTGGTTTCTCATGGGACGGATGGCGGGCACCGCCCAGGGCGTTCTCGCCGTGGGAAAGTCGAAGGCGAGAATTTATGCGGAGAAAGAGGTCCAGGTGACCTTCGATGACGTAGCCGGTATCGATGAGGCCAGGCAGGAACTGGTGGAAATCGTCGAATTTCTCAAAACCCCGGAAAGGTTTACCCGCCTGGGCGGAAAAATTCCGAAGGGCGTGCTGCTGGTCGGGGCGCCGGGCACGGGCAAGACCCTGCTTGCCAAGGCGGTCGCGGGTGAATCCGGCGTCCCCTTTTTCAGCCTGAGCGGCTCCGATTTCGTGGAGATGTTCGTCGGCGTGGGGGCCGCGCGGGTCCGGGATTTGTTCGCCCAGGCGAAACAGAACGCTCCCTGCATCATCTTCATCGACGAACTGGATGCCCTGGGTAAGGCCCGGGGGATCGGCGCTGTAGGAGGACACGACGAACGGGAACAGACCCTCAACCAGTTGCTGGTCGAGATGGACGGCTTCGATGCGAATACGGGCGTCATCATCATGGCGGCCACGAACCGGCCGGAAATCCTCGATCCCGCCCTGCTCCGTCCCGGCCGTTTCGACCGAACCGTGGCAATCGATCGACCCGACATCAAGGGTCGCGCCGCCATCCTGAAGATTCATACCCGCGGCGTCCGGTTGAGCCCGGATACCGACCTGGAACGGGTCGCCGCCTTGACCCCCGGCTTTGTGGGAGCGGACCTTGCGAATCTCGTCAACGAGGCGGCCCTCCTTGCAGCCCGTCGGAACCGGGAAACAGTAGGGATGGAGGAGTTCCAGGAAGCGATCGACCGTATCGTCGGCGGTCTGGAGAAGAAGAAGCGGGTGATCAATGAGAAGGAGAAGCGCATCGTCGCGTATCACGAAAGCGGCCATGCGCTGGTCGCCAGGAACATGAGAACCGCGGATCCGGTGAACAAGGTAAGCATCATACCGCGGGGCATCGCCGCCCTCGGCTATACGCAGCAGTTGCCCACGGATGATCGGTATCTGATGACCCGGGACGAGCTGCTCGAGCGCCTTTGCGTTTTTCTGGGTGGGAGGGTCGCGGAGGAGGTCGTCTTCGGAGATATCTCCACCGGGGCCCAGAACGATCTGCAGCGGGCCACGGACATCGCCCGGAGCATGGTGACCGAATACGGGATGAGCGAGAGGCTCGGGCTGGTCACCTATACCCGGGAGAAACGTCCCGCCTTTCTGGATGTCCTCCAAGGACCGCCCTCCGCACGGGAATACAGCGAAGAGACGGCCCGGGCGATCGACGCCGAAGTCTCCCGGCTGCTGGCGGAGGCCCATGAGCGGGTCCGGGCGATCCTCACCGACAGGCGACAGGCCCTCGACACCCTGGCACAGACCCTGCTTGAGAAAGAAACCCTGCAGGGAGACGAGCTGACCCGCCTGCTCGGCCCGGCTCCTGCTTCGAACGTATCAGGGTAGGCCCGGCGCGGGTGAGCACCGGGGTCCGACGATGAGCATCGGGTTGGGCAGGACCGTCTGGATTGTTTCCATCTTGCTCCCGAAGGCGGCCTCCCGTATGGCGCTGTGGCCGTAAGCGCCGACCACGGCCAGGGAATCGTGGGGCACATCATAGAGATGATTTCGGAATTCGCCCTTTTCGAAAAAGAGCCAGCCGGTAACCAGCTCCTGGACTTGCCCGGAAAGGCCGCGGTCCTCGATGATCTTTTCGTAATGGGACTTCGGTCTTCTCCCGGCCTCGGTGAACAGGAAAAGGGGACACCCGGCGGTCCTGCTGACCGTCAGACCTGTACGCAATGCCTTGACCGCGTTCTTTGAACCCCCGAAAAAAACCGTGACAGAGCGCCATTCCTTGTGCACCGGGGTCGCCATCAGGATCGGGAAGGAGGCGTTCCGGATGATGTTTCTCACTCTAGGCCCGATGTGTCCCAGGCCGATCTTTGTTGAGAGGTCACTGATGCTTCGGGGGCAGCACATAAAGGCGTACTCCACGGGAAGATCCGGGAGGGTCGAAGCGGTGAAGCCCTTCGGCTCGAGAAAATGCGGCTCGAGCCCGCCTTCCCGGATGACGGCCTCTGCATGTTCCCTTGCGGTGGTCGGGTCTCTCAAGAAGGCCCTGTCCAGGTCAACCGTCACCACCTCGTTCTCGAAGTACATGAGGAATTGCCGAAAGGCCGGGATATACACCCGCAAGGAGACTGCCGTCTGCTTGGCAAAATAGACGGACTGCATCAGGGTTTCCCTGCCAAAGGGTGTGTTGCGGAATATGTGCAGCAATTCGTTCTTCATCGCTCCTCCTCCCTTTAGATCTCCTCTTGAACAATCAGCTCTTTTCGGTAGCGGTCCAGGATCGTCGTCTTGGAGATCACTCCGAGAAAGCGGCGGTCATGCACGACGGGCAGGCTGGAAACATGTCGCGCCTCGAAGATATCCATTACCTCGTCCAGCGCATCGTCCGGCGACACGGCCGGCGTGTTTGAATCGATGAGTTGTTCTACCAGGATGGTATCGTACAAATGCGTGTTGAACAGATAGGAGCGGACATCGTCGGCCCGTACCGCCCCCAGGTACTCGCCCGTCTTGGCGTCTTCCACCGGAAACAGCCTGCTTCCCCATTCCCGGACAATATCCACGAATTCCCGGAGCCGCATCTCGGGATGCAGCCTGGGGCAGCCCGTCTCCAGCAGCTCGAAAATGTCGAGTTCCGAAAGCAGGCGCCGGTCCGTGCGCGGCCGGAGCAGGTCGCCCTGCTCCGCGAGATCCTGATGATATACGGAAAAGGGCTCGAAAACGTGACTCAGCGTGACGCTCATCACGGAAACGAGCACCACCGAAACCAGGACCTGGTAGCTGCCTGTAATTTCGGTAATCAGGAAAATGCCCGTCATGGGCGCCTGCAATACGCTGCTCAAAACCCCCGCCATGCCGAGGAGGGCGAAGTATCCCTCCCCGGCCCAGTGGACCGTAGGAAACAACACGCCGAGGATCCTCCCGTAGAACAGGCCGACGAAGCTTCCGACCACGAGACAGGGCGCGAAAATGCCCCCCATGCCGCCCGTCCCGATCGTCAGGCACGTCGACACGATCTTGGCGGCCGCGAGGAGACCTACAATGAGCAGGCCCGGCGGGTATTGTCCCTCAATCGCCCTGTGTATCGTCCCGTATCCCTCCCCGAGGACGTCAGGCAGGACCATCCCGATAAGGCCCACCAGAAGGCCGCCGCAGCCGGCCCGGATCCATGACCAGGGGATCCGGGCCCCCGACACGCGCCTGACCCCGCGGAGAAGCCGGACGAAACAAACCGAGCCAACGCTCGTAAAGAGGACCAGGCCCAGGCATGCGAGCACGTCCAGGTTGCCGATGCCGACGATCCGGCCCTCGAAGGGGATCTGGTTGCCCTGCAGGAGCCGGCTCACCTCCGTTCCCACGGCCGAGGCCACCGCGATTGTGATCAGATTCGTGGGCGTCCATTCCCCCAGGATCGCTTCGAGGCTGAAGGCGATGCCCGCCACGGGCGCGTTGAATATGGATGCGATGGCCGCCGCCGCGCCGCCCCCGACCAGCAGGACGCGCTGACGGTCCCGCAGCCGGAAGAAGCTCGCAATATTCGAACCGATGCTGCCCCCGCTGATGACCACCGGGCCCTCAGGCCCGGCGGACCCCCCGCTTGCAATGGTGAGGCAACAGGCGATCAACCTGGAAAAACTCGACCGAAACCGCAGCAGCCCGCCCCGCCGCGTTACACTGTAGATGACGTCGGGCACGCCGTGCCCGCCCACATCCTTGAGCAAATAGGTCAGGCAGAGGGTGGACAGAACGGCACCGAGGGCGGGTAGGAGAAAGGCGTATCCGCGGTTCCAGAAGGGTTGGAAGAATTCGGCAAGTTCCTCCAGCGAACGGTTCAGCAGAACGGCGGCGAGTCCGCCGCCTACACCCACCACGGCCCCCATCAACACGAGTTGGAATCGGTCGTTGGCATTCTGGAACAAGGTTCTCATGGGAAGCCGTCTGGAAGCGGTTTTGCACAGCCGTCGGGGACCCGACTCACCCGGTCTGGAACTTGTCTTCCAACACTTCGACTCGCTTGATCAGTTCATCGGCCGATCGACAGTCCTTCAAGAAGGAAAGAAAGGCCGTGCTTCGCAGGCAGAAGCTGAGCTGAGAAAGGATCTTCAGGTGGAGCTGCGTCGTCGCACAGAGGATCAGGCAAACGAGAAACACGGGTTTCTTGTCAATCGCCTTGAAATCCACCTCATGTTCCAGGAAGCACGCGGTCACGATCGCCTTGCCGGGCAGCCCCTCCAGGGGAGCGCGGGGGTGGGGAATCGCCACCCCTTCTCCAATCCCGGTTGACGCCAGTTCCTCCCGCTGCAGCAGGTGTTCCAGGAGGGAGTCCTTGTCGAAATTCTCGGGAAGGGGTACGAGCTTCACAGTCTCTGCCAGCACCGCTTCCACGGTTCGGCCCTTGACCCCGAAAAAGACGCCTCCTCGACGTATCGCCTCGGAGAGACGTACCCGCTCCTCCTCCGCCGGATCGGACGCGGGGGGACGGCCTTCTTTCAGCGGAATATGATGCTTTTTCGCCCAGGAGCGAAGGTGCTTCTCGACAAAGAAACAGCGCCCCCGTTCTCTGAGGGCGGGAATGCGGCCCTGTCGCACCCAACGGGCAACTGTGGCTTCGGACAGCCCCAGCAGTCTTGCAGCCTCCTCCAGGCCCAGCTTGTCGCTCACGGCGTTCGCTCCGATGGGTTTTCTTCGATCAGCTCATGGGATGAGACAAACGCTTAATAATAGTCCCAAATCGAACCAAAGACAACCACCGGAGTCGATATCGAGGGCATGTCGGCGGTTTTGGCCCTGTTTTTTGATCGACCGGGTCAGGAGGATTCCGTTTCCTTCACGCGACCGAGACACTCCCTGCAGATCTTCCGCCCCTCCACCTCCTCCAGCCGGGTGACCATCGTCATTTCCCCGCATTGGTCGCAGGGGCTCGAGGCATGGATCCGGGCCCGGGGGGGGAGCTTCGTCTGAACCGCCTCGACCTTGAAAAGATCCTCTTGAGGCCGCCCCAGAACCTCGTAACTCCTCTGTGTATGGATCCGCCTGAACTCCTCGCGCTCCTGCCTGGTCGCCTTTTTCTCGCCCAGCTTCCGCATGAGCTCCATGTGCCTCTCGTCCGGGGCGAAGGCGTCCGGTTTCAAGGCGACACGCACCCCCTTGCCGGACCGCCTCGCCAGGAAGGTAAAGACCTGTTTCCCGTGGTCTTTGAAGATGAAATTGCCCTTGCCGAAGGTACACCCGGTCAACACCTGCACCGCGTCACACCCGCAGGCGTCGTTCTCGACGATGGCGATCAGCTCCTCGTCGTCGGCCCGGTTCTCGGCCAGCCAGTCGAGGCCTGCCTTCGCGGCCCTGTACCCGATCGACAACCCCGGGCAGAGGTGTCCGTGAAAGGCCAGGCATCTCTTGAATGCATCCGTTTTCGCTACGTCTTTACCCTGCATGTGCATCTCCTTCCGGCCGTTGGCCACATCAAAGCGCCTCCCCTCAACCATACGAACAACCCTGCACACAGTCAATCAGCGTTTCGGCTGCCGCCCTGATGCTCCCGGATTTCCCGGGCCGGCGCAAACCCGTCCCCGGGTGTGGAGCCGGAGCGCGGTTTCATGCTAGGATCAATAGCGTGCCCCGGCCCATATCGGGAACGGGTGGTCATGGATCTTCGCATGCCGCTCATGCCTGTGAACAGAGGAGTCCACCGAGATGGCAAAATCCCTGTATATCGCGGCCCTGGAGCCGAGAAGCGGCAAGTCGGTGATTGCCCTCGGCCTGATGGAATTGCTCTCCAGGCGTATCCGGAAGGTCGGGTTCTTCCGGCCCGTGATCGCATCGAGAGAAAAGGTAGACAAGGAGATTCGACTGATCCTCGACCGGTATCATCTGGACCTGCCCTATGATGCGCTGTACGCCCACAGCCACGACGAGGCGCGACGGATGCTTGCGGAAGGCGAGTACGATACGCTCCTGAAAAGCATCGTCGGCAAGTTTAAAGAACTGGAAGCCCGCTGCGATTTCGTTCTCTGCGAGGGCACGGACTTCACCCGGGTTTCTTCCGCCTTTGAGTTCGAGTTCAACGCCGACGTGGCGAACAACCTGGGATCTCCTGTCCTGGCCGTCGTCGCCGGGTGCCGCCGCTCCCCGGATCAGGTGATGGAAGCCGTTCGTGTCGCCCGCAAATCCTTCGGCGGACAGGGTTGCACCCTCCTGGCGACTATCGCGAACCGCACGGATCCGGACGCGACCGATTCCATCAGGCGGCGAGTGGCCGAAGAGGCGGCCGGGGCGGGCCCGGTGTACGTGCTGCCTGAAAATGAAATCCTGGGAAAGCCGACGGCGGGCGAGATCGCAGCGGCCTTGCGAGGCGAGATTCTTCAAGGATCTCCGGACGGGCTTAAGCGGGATGTGCTCGACATCAAGGTTGCAGCGATGCAACTGCCCAATTTTCTGGATCATCTCCGGGACGGGAGCCTTGTCATTACGCCCGGAGACCGGGGAGACATCATCCTGGGCAGCCTCGTGGCGGGATACGCGGAGACCTATCCGACCATCGCAGCCCTGGTGTTGACCGGGGGGCTTAGACCGGAACCTCAGGTGCAGAAGCTGATCAAGGGCTTGAGCAAAGCGCCCATCCCCCTGATCAGCGTCCAGACCGATACCTTCACCACGGCCATGAATGTAAGCGCCGTGGATGCGGTCCTGACCGCGGATAATGACCGCAAGATCGCCGCCGCCCTGGGCGTGTTTGAAGCCCATGTGGACACGGAGGAACTCGGCGGGCTCATTGCCGCAACGCCGTCGACATGGATTACCCCGATCATGTTCGAGTACGACCTGATCGAAAGGGCCCGGAAGGACCGACAACACATCGTCCTGCCTGAAGGCGCGGAGGAACGCATCCTCAAGGCCTGTGAGATCCTGGTCCATCGGAATGTGGTGGATGTCACCCTCCTGGGCAAAGAGGATGAGGTTCGGCAGAAGATCCGGATGCACGGACTTCATCTGGAAGGCGTCCCGATCGTGGACCCGGCCCGGTCCGAATGGCGGAAATCGTTTGCGGAGATCTATCTCGAGATGCGTAGGCACAAGGGTATCCCCATGGACGCGGCCTGGGACGCCATGGGAGACGCGAGCTATTTCGGAACCATGATGGTCCAGCAGGGAGCGGCGGACGGCATGGTCTCGGGCGCTGCGCACACGACCCGGCACACGATTCGGCCGGCCTTCGAAATCATCCGTGCCCGGCCCGGCTGTTCGCTCGTATCGAGCGTGTTCCTCATGTGCCTCGAAGACAGGGTTCTCGTGTACGGCGATTGTGCGATCAATCCGGATCCGAACCCGGCCCAGCTGGCGGACATCGCTATCAGCTCCGCAGAGACCGCCCGGCAGTTCGGGATCGAGCCGAGGATCGCGATGCTCTCCTACTCGACCGGGACGTCCGGCAAGGGAGAAGACGTCGATAAGGTCCGGGAGGCGACCCGCATCGTGAAAGACCAGAGACCGGATCTCAAAATCGAAGGCCCGATCCAGTACGATGCCGCCGTGGACGCGGCCGTGGCCCGGACCAAGATGCCCGACAGCGATGTGGCGGGCCGTGCAACGGTTTTCATCTTCCCGGACCTGAACACCGGGAACAACACCTACAAGGCCGTGCAGCGCTCCGCGGGGGCTGTTGCGATCGGCCCTGTCCTGCAGGGGTTGAATAAGCCGGTGAATGACCTGAGCCGAGGCTGTACGGTCACGGACATCGTGAACACCGTCGCCATCACGGCCATCCAGGCCCAGTCGATGAAAGGTGCGTCATGAGAATCCTGGTCCTCAACTCCGGAAGCTCCTCGATCAAGTACAAGCTGTTCGATATGACCGAGCGATCGGTTCTTGCGTCCGGCCTCCTGGAACGAATCGGCGAGGCCACCAGTTCTCTGACCCATGGAGCGCGAAACGGCCGGGGAGAGATGACGGAGATCCGCAAGACCGGCAGGATCCCGGATCACAGGACGGGGATGCGGGTGATCGTCGAGGCCCTGTCCGCTTCCGGGGCGAAAGGGAACGAACCCGGGCTTGACGGGATCGGTCATCGTGTTGTCCATGGCGGAGAGGATTTCACGGAACCGACGTTCATCGACGAAACGGTACTCGACGTCATCCGAAAGAACGTTCCCCTCGCCCCCCTCCACAACCCGGCGAACCTGATCGGCATTGAGGTCGCCCTCGAGACCGCTCCCCATCTGCCCCAGGTCGCGGTATTCGACACGGCCTTCCATCAGTCGATCCCTCCCAGGGCGTTCCATTATGCGATCCCGGAAGAGATGTACGCCCGGTACCGGGTGCGCCGCTACGGGTTCCACGGCACCTCGCACCAGTACGTAGCCGGGCGGGCGGCCGCTTTCCTGAAGAGGCCCCTGGAGTCCCTGAATCTCATCACCCTTCACTTGGGTAACGGGGCGAGCGTTACCGCCGTAGAAAAGGGGCGGTGTGTGGACACGTCCATGGGCATGACCCCCCTGGAAGGGTTGATCATGGGAACCCGCTGCGGTGATATCGACCCCGCCGTTCACTTCTACCTGCTCCGGGAGACAGGGCGGACCCCGGACGAGTTGGATTCCCTCTTCAACAAGGAAAGCGGGCTGAAGGGGATCTGCGGCACGAACGACATGCGGGAGGTGCTCGAGAAGGCCGGCGCGGGAGACGACCGGGCACGGCTGGCCGTCGATATGTACTGCTATCGCGTGAAGAAATACATCGGCGCCTACCTGGCCGCCCTCGGCAGCGTCGACGCCCTCGTTTTCACGGCCGGGATCGGAGAGCGGGCCGCTCCGATTCGAGAGTTGTGCTGTCGCGGGCTCACGGGGCTCGGCATCGCCATGGATCCGGAAAAAAACCGCGCGGGTGCCGCCCCGCCAATCGAAATTCAGGCCGAAGGCAGTCCGGTATCGATCCTGGTGATCGCCACGGACGAAGAACTCCAGATCGCGGAACAGACTTTTGCATTGATTCGACAACGAGAGGAGGCCGGGAATGGCTGATCAAAGGCGTGCACACGCCCCCGCAGATGCGGTACACTGGCTGGGTGAACGGCGCAGGGAAGCAGAGAAGAACTTCCTGAAGGGAAGCCGACAGCACAACGAGGAACTTGCAAGCGCGGGCCGCATCTTCCTGGAATTCATCCAGGGCTTCTGGTCCCTTCACACGATCGGCCATTGCGTCACCGTTTTCGGGTCTGCAAGATTCCCGGAAGGGCATCGATACTACGAACTCGCACGCGCCCTGGGAAAGCGGCTCGCCGAGGAGGGCGGGGGGCTGAGCGTCGGCTGTAACATCCAGTTGCCGGAGGAACAGCAACCCAATCCATACCTGGACCGGTTCGTCGAGTTCGACCATTTTTTCGTCCGAAAGGTGATGCTCGTCAAGTA
>WFRX01000338.1 GCA_015486285.1 bacterium | reverse complement strand
GGGTAGCAAGACCCATGTGGGGGTAACTTTGGGGGTAACCGCAAATAGCCGAATTGCAAAAGTATCTTGATACCAGTCACTTAGGCGCCTGATGTGAATCCTACTCCCTCCGCCATTATTTTTCCATGCCTGGCTGTTGTTTCACCCGGCATGGGGCACATGCCGGAAGCGGAGGGCGCCGTTCACGGCGCCTACGCACTCGCCGGCGGCCAGAGGCTGCCACTCCTCGCCACTCAGGGGTACACTGGCAAAAAGGCGCACTTCTTGATCGCCTTCCGACGAAACCCGCATCCCCGGCAACTGGATGACGTGTGGCTCTTCCGGGCAACGTCGATGCAGCATCCAGAGGCCTGGAGGCTCCAGCGGCAGTCCCCGGGATTTGCGGCGGAGATGGCCGTGAACAAACAACAGTTCACCGTCGGAATATATGAAATTCGCGGGCCCCTTCTCGCGCAGATCACGGGCAAAGGCGACAAGGAGTTCGAAACGCTTTTCGAGGGGCGGGGGTGCGTCCGAGGAAAGCCAGAGTTCCGCGAGCCGGCCGAGCAATGCGCAGAAGGCATATTCCGAGTCCGTCTCGCCCATGGGACGGGCGTGGACGAGTGCGAACCTTCCGTCTTCCATCATCCCTTTCAGATCCCCGTTGTGGGCAAAGATGTGTGCCCGTCCCCCGAGTTCCCTGCCGAAAGGCTGGGTATTCGCCAGGGTCACCGCGCCTTGCGTCGCGTGCCTTATATGTGACAGGACAATCTTTCCGCCGAACCCGTGGGTTTCGATAAATCGCACGTACCGGCTGTTCGCCGCAGGCTGCGGCTCCCGGACCAGCCGCGCCGCCTTCCCCTCGTAGAATGCCATGCCCCAACCATCGCTGTTGGGGGCGGACAATCCGCCGTGCCGGGCGAATTCGTCGAGAGAGAAGTCGACACTCGCAGGTATTCGACTCGACATTCCGAACAGTTCACACATTTCCACGTCCCTCCGGAATGGGCTTCCTTCTCTCTTGATTCACCAGGGCAGCGCATAGCGTTCGATGTTTCAGTCGTGCCAATCGTAAGCCGGCCACAAGGACTCGGTGGCGTATCCCTTGTCCTTCCATTCGAGAAGCGTCCCGTTTACATACTCCACGTTCGTGTACCCATGTTCATGGAGCTCCTCTGCCGCTTCCCTGGCGCACTCCGGGGTGATACAGTAAATGATGAAATGGACCGACTTGGAAAACAGAACGCCCAGCTGTCCGAGGAGCTGCTTCCTTGGGATACAATACGTACCCTTGATGGCGTCCATGGAACAGACCGAAACGTTGTCCGCTGCATTAACCAGGATGAATGATTCCTGCTGATCGATCTTCTTCTTCAAATCATCGACTGAAATTGCCTGAACCATTTCATTCTCCTTTTCCGATTTACGGCCCCGTGCCTTGTCCCGAAGCAGAACCCTGTCCGCCCCGGCCTGCCTTTCACACATACTGAGACACCGCTGTCCGCAGGGGTTACGGTATCCTTCCGCACGGGTCCGGGGCGGTGTTCTCCCCTGGGAACGGCTCCCCCGCAAGGGCAGCGGAGCCATCCCATTTTGCAACCCTCAGGCTTCATCCCCGCTTTCGAAATGCAATCCATACGCGCCCCATTCCTCTCCCGTAATACTTGTAACTCCCCGACTACATTACTCATTTATTGCTTTCTTCCCTTGGCACGGATCTTGTTATATGCTGAGGACATCCGGCGACCCGGTTTCGGCAGCGGATTGCTTCGCACGCAAAGAAAGGGGGCGGAAATGAGCATCGACCTGAAAGAGGTGGATAAGGTTCAAGTGTTGACCCTGCAGGACAACTATATCGACATAGCCGCTTTCGACAGTACAGAGGTCGTCCAAAGGGCCCTGCCTGTGAAGGACATGGAGATCAAAAACAGCATCCTCGCTGAACACGGTTTCTCCGCTGTCCTGAGGATCGGGAAAGACGACCGGCCTCGCAGCATGCTCTTCGATTTCGGATTTTCAGAGCATGGAGCGGCCTTCAATGCGGAGGCATTGGGGGTGGACCTCAGCGGCGTCGAGACCATGGTACTCTCCCACGGCCACATGGATCATTTCGGCGGGCTTGTTCCGCTCGCCGGGCGTGTAGGCAGGAAAGGCATGGAACTCGTTCTGCACCCTGCGGCCTTCAGGAAACCGCGTTACATAAAGATATCCGAAGACTTGAAGATCCATCTCCCACCACTCACCGAGGAGAAATTGCAGGAGGCGGGCGTGTCTCCGGTCAGGACCGGCGAATGCAAGTCGCTCCTGGACGGGGCCCTTCTCTACTTGGGGGAAATTCCGAGGAAGACGGAATTCGAAAAGGGATTTCCGCGAATGTATTACGAGGACGACGGCGTGGAGAAATGGGATCCCATCGAAGACGACACGGCCATCGTTGCCCATGTGAAGGGGAAAGGCCTGGTGATTCTCTCCGGCTGTGCCCATGCCGGGATCGTCAACACGGTAAGATACGCACAGGAAGTTACCGGGGTCGATGCGATCCATGCCGTGATGGGAGGCTTTCACCTGACCGGGACAGACTTCGAGCCCGTTATCGAACCCACGGTCGAAGCGCTCAAGGAGTTGAACCCCAGATACGTAATACCCACACACTGTACCGGACGGAAGGCGATCATGCGTATAGAGAAAGCGATGCCGGAGAGCTTTCTGCTCAACATGTCGGGTACGAATATGGTCTTTGAAGCTTGAAAAGCGTTGGCCGGCTTTGCTTCTGCGCAGCCTTTGCCCTAGAATGGAATGATGTCCTCCCCGAGCAGGTAAAGGGAGAGGAAGGCGATCACTCGTGGAAACGATTTGTAGGGATCCGCAAAAAGGGGAGGATACGAACGTGGGTTTTCTCGATTTCTTCAAAGCCAAGCCAGCGCCGATTCCGAATCTCGGCCGAAACGATCTCTGCTGGTGCGGCAGCGGGAAAAAATATAAGCACTGCCACCTCGAACGTGATAAACGAAGGCGCGACAGGGCTCAAGCCCTCGCCTGCAAACCGTCCGGCTGAGCCAGATAAGGGAGGTGAGTTGCACCTCCAAGCCGCACGGTCCTGCCGCCGCCAAAGCCGCGGCCAGAATACGGAACAGCGCTCAGCGGCCGGCCATCTCCCCCAGGATGGCGCGCCACCCTTCATTCAACGCTTCCCTGTGCATCTCATTCGCCAGCGCCGTACGCATACCCCGCTTGGTATATTTGATGGACACGGCGGGCCACTGAGCGATCTTCCCGGCCATTTCCATGGCGGCCGACATCAGCTGCTCCTGAGGAACGACCTTGTTGGCCAGGCCGATCCGCCATGCCTCCTCGGCGCTGATCTGGTCACATGTAAAAAGCAACTCATTCGCCTTGTGTCTGCCCACCACTGCCGGAAGCACCGTAAAGGCCCCATAGCATAGGCCTCCGACCTTGGGTCCGATGAATCCGAAAACGGTGTTCTCCGAGGCGATGATGATGTCGCAGAGCAGGGCCTGCTGCATGGCATCGCCAAGGGTGTACCCATGTACGGCGGCGATCGTCGGCTTGTCCAGTTCGAACAGGAGGCGTTCTTCTTCAAGGCTGGCGAATTCCGGCATGTTCTCCAGCGGGTCGTCATTGTCGTGGCCGGAAGAAAAGGCACGACCCGCGCCCGTCAGAATGACCACCCTCACCCCGTCGTCCGATTCCAGGTCGGACAAGGCATGGGCAATCTCCTGTTTCATCTCCAGGTTCATGGCGTTCAGTTTCTCAGGCCGGTTCAGGGTGATCACCCCGGCCGCCTCCTTCGTTTCCACCAGGATCGTGTTGTACGTTTTCACGGCTCCTCCTTTCAGCCCTCTTCGGTCGCTCCGGTTCTCCCTCCCTCCACGAAGCCGAGGGGACGCCGAACAGCCGTATAAACCGAAACCCGCTATATTGTGCGGGCGATCTCGTTCGCCTCCGTCATGGCGTCCAGCATCTCGCCGATCCTGGCCGCATCCCCGATGACGTAAACCTCCTTGATGGATTCCTTCAGGGCCGCCGAAAGATCGTCGTTGCTCTTTCTCCCCATGGATACGATAAACGTATCATAAGACAGGTGTTCGACAGCGCCCTCCCCGTCCTCGACCACCACTTCCGACGGCGTGATTTCCTTCAGCTTCCTGCCGGTCAGAACCTTCGGATTCTCCGGTGAGGTCATCGGGATGTCACCGTCTCCCCTGCACACGTTCAGGTCTGTCAGACGTTTCAGGATGAAGAACCTTCTCAGTATGGACACATTCGGAGCAATCTCCGCACCCTTGCCGAAGAGGGTCACCTCCTTCCCTTCTTCCGCCAGGGCGATGGCCAACTCGCAACCGTAGCCCAACCCCTGCACCACGACCTTCTTCCCCACCCTGTCCGGCTCGGCCAATGCCTCGGTATGCGTCAGGACGCCGAACTTCCCCTTTGCCTCTTCGGGCAGGCTCATGGTGGCTCCTGCGGCGATGATGACCACATCCGGGTTCAGGCCTTTCACATCCTCGCTTTGCGCCCGTTTGCAGACCCTGACGTCCACACCAAGCCGCGCCATCTGTCCGGCCAGGAAGGTCACGAGGTTTCCGAATTCGGAATTCAGCGGATTCCGGGCGAGAAGTTCCACCGCCCCCCCCAGCCTGCCTTCCTTTTCCAGCAGCGTTACCGAATGGCCCCGCAAGGCGCAAATCCTGGCCGCTTCCATACCGGCCACGCCGCCCCCGACCACCACAACCTTCTTGGCCGTCTCGGCGGGCGCCACGTCGTCCGTATTCCCCATGGCGGGGGGCGTCGGGTTCACCGTGCAGCCCCGGTCGCAATTGCCGAAGCGGGGCAAGTCGCCGATACACTTACGGATGTCCCGGGACCGGCCCTCGAAATACTTTTTCGGCGTTTCCGGGTCCGCGATCAACTGCCGACCTATATTGATGATATCCGCGTACCCTTCTTCCAGATATTTTTCCGCCATCTCCATGTCCAGGACTCTTCCCACCCCGATCACCGGTACCCTGGCGGCCTTCTTGACGGCGGCCGGGAAACGCATGTAATGCCCCCTGGGAACGTAAAGGGACGGTATGTTGTTCGGGTTGTGCAACTGGGTGCCCATGGTGACGTCAAAACAGTCCACACCCGCCTCTTCCATGGTTGGAACGGTATATTGAAGCGTATCTTCGAGGGTAACGCCGTCAGCACCGTGGAGTTCGTCCACACTGATCCGTATGAGAACCGGATAATCCTCTCCAACGGCCTGCCGGATTGCCTGGATGGTTTCCGCAGGATAGCGCAAGCGGTTTTCCCAGCTCCCGCCGTATTTGTCGGTCCGCGTGTTCGTAAAGGGAGACATGAACCCGCCCCAGAGAGACACATAGCCGTGGGCGGTATGCAATTCCACCGCATCAAACCCTGCGGTCTTGCACCGCACGGCCGTCTGCACGCATTGCTGCTTGATTTCCTCGAGTTCTTCGATCGTGTAGGCCTCGGCCGGAAGATCCGCCCCCAGGATCGCCTCGAAGAAATTCAACCGGGCAAAGGGAGAGGGTGATGACCCCTTGGTGGCGCCTCCCGCCCCGATCTGGGCGCAGATCTTCATGCCGTGTTCATGGACGGCTTCCGTCAGCCTCTTGTAGCCGGGGATATAGCTGTCATCATGGAATGTGAGGGGATGCGGAAACATCACGGGAGGCATGTTCATCAACTCTTCAAACATATCCGGCAATGGATTGATGGCGCCGGTCATCGCAAATCCGACCCCCCCCTTCGCCCTTAACACGAACCATTCGATGGTGTCGTCGTTGACTTCGCACTTGGGCCCGTGGGGATTCCCCAGAAAAGGGGGAAAGCCGATCCGGTTCTTGATCTCCATGTTCTTGATTTGAATCGGTTCGAGAATCTTTCTGCCCATTTCCTCACCTCTTCCTTGCATCCAGGTTGAAAAAGTTGAAGCAAGCCCGCCCTGCGGACGGCCGGCCCCTTGTTTGCGGAGTATAATCCAACACCCGACGATTTTCCAATACATCCTCCGCCCGGGTATCCGGAAGGAGCCGCCACAGGTATCCGCTCCGCTGAAACTCCTCAGCCGGCCCTCGCGCCTCCTCGAACCTCTTCTGCCGGCGCCAGGTCACACAAGGGAATCAAGACTGTTCAAATCCGCAATCATCCGCGCGCAACGTTGAATGGATTGCAGGCAATACGCCTCAGACTGCATCCTGGCCTGCAGGATCCCCCTGCCGATGGTAAACAATCCAAAGGCCAGCGCATGGAACGGTTGCTGTCTGTAAGCGAGCCAGGCCTGCTCCAGGGAAGGCACGGGGCGAGCGCCCTGCGCCCTGAGATGTGCCAGGTAACGTTCGATCAAGCCCCGCTCCCAGGCACGCCTGTCTCCGGTCTCCAGTGCACAGACAAGAGCATAAGCAACATCGAGGGCCCACCCGCCCTTGGCGACGCACTGCCAGTCGTAAAGCCCCATCTTTCCTTCCCTGTCCCGCATCCAGTTGCCCACATGAGGGTCCTGGTGCAGCAAGGTCATCGGCCCCTGCACATTGCATTCCAGGGAACGCATGTAGGCGGGCCAGATTTCCCGCCTGCGCGAATAGATTGCGGCCGGAACCACCGCCCGGGCCCGCTCCATCCCCACCCGGCACCTCTTTTCGAAGCCCACCTTCTCGTTCAGATCCACCTGGAAGCGATGCGAGGTGCGCAACCCGGAGATTTCACCTTCCTCAAGCTCGGGAGAATCCCAAAAGGCGGAGTGATAGATGGCCATCTGCTCGATCATACATTCCGCATCCGTCCTGTTTACCCGATGCCCTTCCGGATCGGGGAATGAATACCCTTCCGCCTCGAGGTCGTTGAGGATGACGACAGAACGGTACGAACCGGGGTCGCTGCGCGCGTAGTAGGCGTGAGGGCTGCGTAAGTTCAGCCGGGGCCGAATCTTTCTGTAGAAGATCGATTCTCCATCAACGATACCCGTCAACCCGAGGAGCATGCGCGAAGCAAATGCTTCGCTGGACTTCGTGAAGAGCGCCGTCGGCAGGCCCAGCGCATGCCCCACGTCGTTGTAGGTCACCCGCAGGGCGCGGCGCTGGCTCGTTCCGCTCGTCGCCCGTTCCAGTTTGACCTCAACAACCCGGGCGCCGGGATGTTCGCCGCACAGCACCGCCGTCAGCCACTTCGGAGAAAGGATCTCCGCCGGACTCGGCACCTTGTCGAAGTCCGCTGCACACAAGGAAGGCGCGAACCGTTCCAGCAACATCTCCTGCCCGACGCGGCCCGCGAAAAAGAGGACCTTGCACGAATCCTTCAAGGACATCGCCCGGCCGTCCCCTGCCCCAAGGCCTTATCCATGGCGCCGGCAAGGTCGAGATCCAGCATCGTGTGTATGGCTCGTACGGCCGTTACTTCCATCCACTCATCCGGCTGCATACCGCCGACCGCCAGGGTGAACACGATCGCAATCCAGCCGTCGATCGTCAGCAGACGATAGGCTTCCCAGGCATCATCAAAGCGGGGCGGATTCTTCACACCCGCCTGTTTCAGTCCGTCCAGATACCGCTCGAGCAATGTTCGCTCATGCTTACGACGCATGTCCGTGGTAACCGAATGCATCAGGAAATAGGCGAAATCCCGCAACCCGTTCATCTTGTGAAAAACCTGCCAGTCATAAATGACGGCCCTTCCGTCGGGCAGGGAAAAGGTGTTGCCGAGATGACAATCCCCATGACACAGGGTCGGCGTCATGGCTTCCCAAATACGAACGAAGGCCGGCTGGTTTTCCACGTATTGTCTGGTCAGCTTTCGAACGGGCGCAGGCACCTCCCTGTCCTGGGCCATGAATCTCTTCTCGCTCCACTTGAAGAAGCGCCGCATAAAGGGATATCCGGGACGCTTTGCATAGGTCTTCAGCCAGGAAAGGTCGGTCTCGAACCTCGGCGAATCCCAGAAGCAGCCGTGGATCTTCGCCAGCAGGTCGATCACTGCTTCTACATGCGACAGGGGCGCTTCATCCGCGCATGTGTAGGTTTGAACGTTGCCGGAACCCACCATGTCTTCCAGGGCGATGACAAAGCGCCCCCCTTCCCCCGCGCGGCTGACATAGGGGCGGACGACCAGGTCCGGTATGGACTTCCATATCTGATGATAGAACCGGGACTCATAGGTGTGGCAACCAAAAGCGGAGACGATGATGCGGCTTCCGCTCCTGGAGGGCGTCCCCTTGGCAAAGACGCTTGTCGGGAGCCCGGCCTTCCTGCCGGCTTCATTCCATTCGAGCTTCAGCCGAGCACGGTCCGTGGTCCCTCTGTCCGTGTCTTCGATACGGAGACGGGTGATTTCGGCCCCGGGAACTTCGGAAGCCATCGCATCACGCAACTCCCGGGCACGGAGCGATCCGATCCCGTACTTCCCCTCCCCCGGCAGCCGGGGAGACGCCCCGAGGGCGAAATCCTTGATCGTGACGAGATCATCCTTGATGCTCAGCAGCCGCCTCCGCATCGACAGACCTGCATAGACTACACCAGAGGGTCCCAGCCGATGTATTCGGGCGAGGTGTCCAGCGGGGCGAAATGGCTCTTCATCGTTTCCTCCAGCAACTCGGAAAGATCCTCGATTCCCCACCCGTCGGACTTGTGGATGCTGCGCACGATCCGCGGCTGGGAGAAGAGATAGATCTCCTTGCCGCGAACCCCGAAAACCTGGCCGGTAATGCCGGCCGCCGCCTCGCCTGCCAGGAACACGGCCAGGGAAGCCACATCTGCGGGACGCATCTTCTTGAGCTTTTCGACCCGCTTTTTCTGCGCTTCCGTCTCCGTCGGAATCGTGGCGGTCAGGCGGGTCCAGGCGAAGGGGGCGATACAGTTGGAAGTCACGTTGTATCTCTTCATGTCGAGGGCCGTGATCTTGCTCAGGGCAACCACGCCCAGTTTGGCCGCACCGTAATTGGCCTGGCCGATGTTTCCGATCAACCCGGAAGTGGAGGCGAAGTTGACGAAACGGCCCGATTTCTGCTCCTTCATGTGGGGGGCTGCGGCACGGATGCAGTTGAAGGCGCCCTTCAGGTGTACCCCGACGACCGCGTCCCATTCCTCCTCACTCATCTTGAAGACCATCCGGTCCCGGGCGATCCCGGCATTGTTCACCACAATATCGATCTTGCCGAAGTTGTCGAGTGCGGTTTGCACGATACGGTGGGCCCCGTCCCACGATGCCACCGAATCCGGGTTGCTCACCGCTTCGCCGCCGGCCGCTCGAATCTCTTCGATAACGCCGGCCGCCACACTCGTGTCTTCTCCGTCTCCCCGGTCCGAGGCGCCCAGGTCGTTTACAACCACCTTGGCGCCCTCCTTCGCCATCATCAGGGCGATCTCCCGCCCGATACCGCGCCCCGCGCCCGTTACGATCGCAACCTTTCCGTCCAGGTAAGCCATGTCTTTTCTCCCTTCATGAATTGAAATCTCTCCATCGAGTCCGGTCTTGCGGCGACGTCTCAGGCCTCGCGACGAATGATCACGGCGCAGCTCACGCCTCCGCCCCCACAGATCGAAGCGACCCCGTATTCACCGTCAACGCGTTTCAGGGCGTGGTAGAGGGTGATCAGGATACGCGCACCGCTGCAGCCCGTAGGATGCCCCAAGGCGATTGCGCCGCCATGTACATTGACCTTGTCCCGGTCCCACCCGAGAACCCTCTCGTTTGCCAGCACCTGCGCGGCGAAGGCCTCGTTGACTTCGATGAGGGCCATATCCGCCAAGCGCATGCCCGCTCTTTCAAGGGCCGCCGGGATAGCGATTCCGGGCCCCTCGCCCATAACCGCATTATCCACCCCCACGGACGAATGAGACACGAAAGAAAACAGCGGCCGAAGCCCCCGATTCTTCGCCTCCCGCCGGGACATCATCACCATCGCACAGGCGGCATCCGTCATCCCGCATGCATTCCCCGCCGTGACGGAGCCGTCTTTCTTGAAGGCGGCCCGCAGTTTCCCGAGTCTTTCCATGCTCGTATCCCGCCGGATGGACTCATCCTTGTCGAACCGGAACCCCGGCTTTTTCCTCTTGGCCGGAACCTCGACGGCTGTGACCTCTTCGTCGAACCATCCGTTGTCCTGGGCCCGGGCGGCCTTCCGGTGGCTCTCCAGCGCAAAGGCATCCATCTCTTCCCGTCCAATTCCGTATTTTTCCACCAGGTTCTCCGCCGTAATCCCCATCCCGTACCCGACGATGGGATCCACGGAATCGCTCCACCCGTCCTGCAGAACCTTGTCTCCCATGCGGAACCCCTCCCACCGGGCTCCCTTCAGAAGAAAAGGAATGGTGCTCATGCTCTCCATCCCGCCCACGAGCATGATCTTCGCCTCTTCCAGGCACATCATTTGCGCCGCAATGATGGCGGCCTTCATCGAAGAAGGACAGGCGTTATTGATGGTGGTCGCATGCACGGAGGACGGCACTCCGGCAAGCAGCGCCGCCGTCCTGCCCGTGTTCGGCCCGTTACCCGCCTGGCGCGTATTGCCGTAAAGCACCTCGTCGATATCTCCGGCCGGCACGTCCGCCCTGCGAATGGCCTCGCTGATCGCGTGCTTTCCGATCTCGTATACAGGCATATCCCGCAGGCTGCCCCCAAAGCCGCCCATCGGCGTTCGAGCAGCGCTTACAACGACAACATCGTTGAGGTCCATCGTTTTCTCTCTTTCCAATAGGGTCGCCGATCCTCTTCGGCTTGTTGGTCGACAGGCAACTGTCGCTATGTTTCCGTGTCAAAGCCGGGGCCGTCCGGCGCAGCACCGGGTTCCCTCGGAGGTTTGCGCCGGGCGACTCCGGGGCGGGGGAGACGGAGCCCGAGCAAATCGGAGAAAGGAGCCGGGACAGCGCCGTAGGGCAAGCCTCTCCCGCAACCCACCAGCAGGCCTTTGAAGGCGATCTTCTGCGTTACGCTCGCCGTGCGGGCGCGACAGGCCCTTCCGAGGGGGTGTCGCGCCCCATGCCCCTATCCTGCGGAAATGTCCCCGGTCTTACATCCCGGCATTCCGGAACGGCCTGCGCGGGAAACACTTTTCCTACAGACTCCTAGTCTTTCCCGATGATCGAAATCGCGCAAACATTCCAGGCCGGCGTGCCGCCCAGATTGTGGGTCAGGCCCAACCGCGGGTTCTTCACCTTCCGCTCCTCCGGGACGCGGTCCAGCAACTGCTCATACATGGCATAGATCATGCGCAGCCCGGAAGCACCGATCGGATGACCGAAGCACTTCAGGCCGCCGTCCACCTGACAGGGCACCTGGCCGTCCAGGTCATAGAATCCATTCAGGACATCGTCGCACGCGCCGCCCTTGGGCGAAATGTGAAGATCTTCCATGGTGACCAGTTCCGTGATGGAAAAGCAGTCGTGGACCTCCATCATGGAGATCTCTTCCCTGGGGTTCTTGATGCCCGCCTCTTCATGGGCCTTGGCGGCCGCCACGCGGGTGGTCATGAAATGCGCGCCGTCCCAGGCGGTGTAGCCGGCCTCTTCACCCGAGCTGACCGCTACCTGCAGGGACTTGACCTTCACCATGTCCTGGTTCGGCTTCAGGCTCCTGGCAATCTCGGGCGTGGTGACGATCGCCGCCGCCGCACCATCGCTCACGCCGCAGCAGTCGAACAGGCCCAACGGATAGGCGATCATCGGTGCGGCCTTGATCTGCTCTTCGGTAACCGCCCGCCGCAAGTGCGCCTTGGGGTTCATGGCGCCGTTGGCGTGGCTCTTGGCGGATATGTGGGCCATCGCGTCCTTGATGGTCTCCATGGAGACCCCCCATTTTTTGTGGTAGGCCGTCGCCAGCTGGGCAAAGGCGCCCGGCGCCGTTGCGTTGCAGCCGGTCATAAAGCCGTCCACGCTGGTGATATCCGGCAGGCCGCCGTAGCCGGTGTCCTTGAGCTTCTCCACGCCCAAGGCCAGTACGATGTCGTACACGCCCGCGGCGACCGAATAACAGGCCGCCCGAAAGGCCTCGGTGGCCGTGGCACAGAAGTTCTCGGTCCGTGTCACCGGGATGAAGGGCAGCCGCAGCGTCATCGATAGGGGTGTTGCGCCTTTGGAAACATTCACTTCATCAAAGTGCGTACCCAGGTATGCCGCCTGAATCTCCTTCTTTTCGATACCGGCGTCCGCCAGACAGTCCACGAACGCTTCCACCATCAGATTGTATGCGCTCGCCTCCCATCGTTCGCCGAATTTCGTGCAACCCATGCCCAGAACAGCAACCTTGTCCCTGATTCCTTCAGCCATTTCACTTCACCTCCTTTGCCGGAACGGCCTTCCAGAAATACCCGGAAATATCCCGCGCCTCGTCGTAGTATTTTCTTCGAAAGCTCATGGTCACCGGCATGCCCGGCGAAAGCTCGTCCAGGACACAATCCGTAAAGTCGAACATGAACTTTCCGCCCCCTTCGAATTCGACCTGCCCATAGATGGCCGGCGGGTCGGGGGACGCGGCCAGGTTGTCACCCGTGAAGCTGGCGATGTGCCCCAATTTATCCGAAAAGCGGTACGGCTCCTGTGTTCCCACCGCGCCGCATTCCGGGTTGACGCAGATGTCCTGGGCGGGGATCTGAGGCGTGCCGCACTCGGTACACTTTCCGCCGTACAGCCCCAGGAGCATCTTCCGGATTCGCCACACGGCGGAAAACCTTGTCCAGTGGTCCTCTTCGCTTCGCTTTCCGAAATCGGCGGGCAGGATGTTCCGCCACACCAGGAGCTTGGTGTAACTGTCCAGTTCCGCCTTGTTGGCGAGGGCGGCGCTGATCCCCCGTCCGTCACGAACCTTCTCGATCTCTTCGGTCACTTCGAAATAGAGGGCGTCGCAGCCGCTGCCGTAACTGACGACCAGGATCTTGTCCCCCGGCTTCGCCTCTTCGAGGGCGTGCACAAACATCACCAGGGAATGGGCCACGCCGGACTCTCCCACCTCCATCTGCAGGTTCGTCTGTTCCGCCTCCGGGGCGATTCCCAGGACCTTGGCGAGCTTTTTTCGGGCCGCCGGATAGTGAACAGGATAGATCACCTTGGCGAAATCACCCACCTGCAGTCCGGTCTTCCGAAGCAGCCCGTTCACCGCCTCGGGAATGAACTGGTCGATCCCGAGGTCGCGAATCCATCGGTCTTCCCACTGGGCGTCGAACTTCGTGTGAGCGCCCCGATAGTGATCTCCGAAATCATAGGTCACGGAATAGGAATCCTTGAATTCCGCGATCACGCCCTCTTTGCCCACGAGCAGGGCGGCCGCCGCATCCCCGAAGATCATCTCCTGCGGCGATGCGGGTTTTCCCAGGCGGCTGTCCGCTGCGGTCACGAGCAGGTTGTTCGCCCGCCCGCTTTCCGCGCCCTCCAGGGCGGCCAGGAGGGCTGTCGTGCCCGCCTTCAGTCCACCCGTGAAGTCCGCAGCCCTCACCTGGTCCTCCAGGCCCAACGCACCTGTGACGATCCCCGCATTGAGCCGTTCCTTGTAAGGCAGCGTGGAAGACGCGAAATACACCCCATCCACCTTCGACCGATCGATCCCCCCCAGGGCATCGATGCCGGCAGCCACCGCCATGGTGATGCTGTCTTCATCGAAGTTTGCCACCGCCTTCTCACCGCGGGCATTGGCGATGTTCGCCGCGTTCACCCACCCAATGGCTCCAAAGATGACGCCGCGATTCAACCGATATCGCGGCACGTAGCCACCGTAAGAACAAATGCCAGCCATCATCTCCTCCTCTTTTCACAAGAATGGTCTTAAAAATCGCGTCAGGCCGGACCGAAGTACTGGTTGAGATAGCTCACCACGTCTCCTACCAGGGAACCGCGGAAAACCTTCCTGACTCCCATTTTCAACAGGGCCTCTTCGTCCACCGCCGGAATGGCCCCCCCAACGATCAGCAGAACATCCTCCAAACCCCGCCGTTTCATCTCGGCCACGACCTTCGGGGTCAGCGTCAGGTGCTCCCCGGACAGAAAACTCAGCCCGATCACGTCCGCGTCCTCCTCCAGCGCACTCTGGACCACCATCTCCGGTGTATTGTATAGACCGAGGTAGGTAACTTCAAATCCCTCTTTCATGAGGAGGGCGGCCAGCACCTTCACGCCCCGGTCATGGCCGTCCAGGCCCACCTTGGCAAGCAGTATACGCTTTTTCTTCTTCGAATTCATGCTCGACTCCCCATCCGTCATGCCCTCCAGGGTTGATGACCCATGCAGCCGGGAGATTGCCACGGTCATGGGGCAGGGGTAGCTGGTAGCTGGGGTCAGGTCGTCATTCTACATTTTAGCGCCCGTCTCTCGACAGAATCTTCGCTGTAAAATGTAGAATGACGACCTGACCCCAGCCCCCTGATCCCCGAACCCTGTCTTTTCCCTTCCCGTTTCACTCCCGCAGATAGTCCGGCAGGATCTCGGATACGTAATCCTTCCCACTTACCCGGCTCGCAGCGATAATCCCGGCGTGAATCGCCGCATCGTTGGCCGCCATGGAACACTCGGAGCTGTCCGAGGCCAGATAAAGGCCTTCCACAAAAGGGCTCTTCGCCCGCGGCCGGGCGGTTCCCACCTGATACGGGGCCTGGGCGACCGGAACGAGGCTGTCGGAAACCGTATAGAGCGTCCAAGCCAGGGCGTCCTTGAAACCGGGGTAATGGTCCTCCATGTACTGTTTCATCCTCTCATAGGCCAGCAGGGTGAGCCGGCGGTCATGGGCTTG
>WFRX01000337.1 GCA_015486285.1 bacterium | reverse complement strand
GGCCCACACCGGTGGCCCTACTTGCCGGTATGCCGTCTTTCTCCAGAGCAGGGCAGGTGATATACTGGGCCGACACGGCGGGCGGGAGGCTTACGGAGTACAGTGAGGGAGATGAGTTGAACTCCGGGGACAATCGCCTTGAAACCGGGCCATAGCCGGTCCTCAAACCACTACCGGACCCGTGAATTTTCCAAAGTGATCCTATGAAAACGATTGCAATCATACCTGCACGCGGCGGCTCGAAAGGCATCCCTCGCAAGAACGTGCGGCGGTTGGGGGGTAAGCCGCTGATCGTGCATACGCTCCTCCATGCCAAGCAGACACCTGGTCTGGATCGTATTGTTGTTACAACCGACGACCCCGAAATTACCGCCCTCTCGAATCAGGTTGGCGTCGAGGTGATTCAGCGCCCCGGGCGGATTAGCGGAGACACCGCAACAACCGAATCCGCGCTGCACCATGTCCTCGATCATCTGCAAGATGTCGAGCATTATGAACCGGACCTGGTGGTACTCCTCCAGGCAACCTCTCCCTTGCGGGAGCCGCAAGATATCCAAAATGCCATCGACACTTTGCAGCGTGAACAGGCTGATTCTCTGTTTTCCGCATGTCGTGTTCACGGCTTCATCTGGCGCTCTACGGCGGACACGCTGTCGGCCCTCACCTATGATCCAACCCAAAGGTGCCGCCGCCAGGAGATTGCTGAAACGATCTGGGAGGAAAATGGATCGATCTACATTTTCAAACCCTACGTGCTGAGAACGTACAACAACCGTCTCGGTGGAAAGATCGCCGTCTACCCCATGGACAGGCTTGACTCGTTTCAGGTGGATGAACCGGACGATCTCCAACTCATTGAGACGATCCTCGTCGGCAAGGAGGCCGGCCGGCGACGCGGCGATACCGATTTGAAGGATATTCGACTGCTGGTATCGGATTTCGACGGGGTCATGACGGACAACCGTGTCCTGGTGGACCAATCGGGACGTGAGGCCGTTTACTGCCACAGGGAGGACGGGCTTGGCATTGCCCGGCTGCGAGACGTGGGGGTGCAAATTGTTGTGCTTTCAAGCGAGCGGAATCCCGTGGTGCGTGCACGCTGCCAAAAATTGAACATTGAATGTATACAGGGATCGGACGACAAGCTATCCACGCTCAAAGAGATGGTACGCCAACGATCCCTTCTCCCCACTCAAGTCGCTTATGTCGGAAATGACCTGAATGACCTGGAATGCATGCAATGGGCCGGCATCTCAATCGCCGTGGCGGATGCGGTTCCTGCGGTGAAACAGGTATCGGATTTGGTGACACTGCGCGGGGGAGGAAAGGGCGCCGTTAGGGAAGTTTGTGACCTTATCGTGAATTCCAAGACAGGAAAGAGCCATGCCTAAACGCGTAAAGATTGCCGACCGGTGGGTAGGGAAAGGGCAACCCACCTTTATCATTGCGGAGATCGGACTTAATCACAACGGGGATATCGACATTGCCAAAAAATTGGTCGATGCAGCGATATTCGCCGGCTGCGATGCGGTCAAATTTCAAAAGCGTACCCCGGAGCTCTGCGTGCCGCAAGAACAAAGGGATGTCATGCGTGAGACACCGTGGGGGCTGATGACCTATATGGAATACCGGTACCGGGTCGAGTTCGGCGAGAAAGAGTATGCCCTGATTGACAAGTACTGTAGAGAACGGGGCATCATCTGGTTCGCTTCCTGCTGGGACGAGGTCTCGGTCGATTTCATCGAAACATATGATCCGCCATGTTACAAGATCGCATCCGCGTCTCTCACCGATGATGGCTTGCTCAAACACATGAATGCCAAAAATCGGCCCCTCATCCTCTCGACCGGCATGTCTACCATGGATGAAGTCAGGCATGCTGTTTCCATCCTCGACGCTGACCGCCTACTAATCGCTCACAGTACGAGCACCTATCCTTGTAAACCGCACGAATTGAACCTGTCCATGATTCAGACGCTTCAAGATACATTCGACAATCCCATCGGTTATTCGGGGCACGAGGTTGGCCTGCAGACAACGTATGCCGCCGTAGCCCTGGGCGCTTGTTTTGTGGAACGCCACATTACCCTGGACCGGGCGATGTGGGGCAGTGACCAGGCCGCCTCGGTAGAGCCCCATGGGCTCGCCCGTATGGTGCGCGATATTCGGGTTATTGAAAGCGCTATTGGCGACGGGGTGAAGCGGGTGTACGAAAGCGAGGTGCCGATCATCAAACGGCTGCGCAAGAATAGCGGGTAAACTCCAGCGGCGTGAATCTTGCGCAATCAAGTGTACAAATATTCGGGGCTTTGCTTTACACAGCCATGAATCGGTCAACTTCGACCCTTATGATCCCGGTTGAAACGCAGATCCGCGAGTTGGACGCGAAGATCCTTCTTGCCTGTGTTGCGGCTGAGCGCGGGTTTCCCGTTGTCATAGGCTCGCGGGCTTTTCTCCATTTCCGGGTGGCTTCGATTCCGCGAGGCGTGTATTTGGCCAAGAGCATGCGCAGCCTCAGCATTCGCATGTTCAAAATCTTGCGCCAGCTCGGTCATGAGATCGTCGCTTGGGATGAGGAGGCGCTGGTCCATCCGCCGCCTGAGATCTATTTCACCCGCAGGCTCTCTGCCGAAACGATCAAGCAAGTATCCCATCTATTTGCATGGGGCCCGGAAAACCGTGATTTGTTCAAACGATACCCAGCCCTTCCCCGAACGGTGCCCATCCACATTTCCGGAAATCCACGAGGTGATTTGCTGCGCGCCGACATGCACCCCTACTTTGACGAAGAGGTTGAAAAGCTGCGCCGAACCTATGGTGAATTTATCCTTGTCAACACGAATTTTCCTGACGTAAACGCCTTTGTTCCAGGGTTGAATTTGTTCCTGCCTGCAAGTGAATCCGGAGGGGAACGGCGTTTCGGGCAGGCCGGATTGGGGTTGACGCGGGAGTTTGCCGAAAGGTTGCGGGACCATAAGCAGACGATCCTTGAGAATTTCAAGCATATGATCCCATTGCTTGATCAGGCCTTTCCAAAGCTCACGATTGTGGTCCGACCTCATCCAAGTGAAAACGACCGGATATATCATGAACTCGCCGGACAAGGTGAACGTATATGCGTCACCAACGAAGGTAGCATTATCCCGTGGCTTTTGGCGGCGCGTGCAATGGTGCACAACGGCTGTACGACCGGTGTTGAGGCCTATGCCCTGAGGGTTCCGGCGGTTGCCTATCTCCCAACCATTGATGAGCAGATCGACTATGCGTTCCAAGGGCTGCCCAACCGGCTGAGCTATCGTTGCTTCCATTTCGAAGAGTTGCGTGAGACCCTGGACCGGATCCTGACCGGTCGGCTTTCGGCTGCGGGTGGAGAGGAGCGCCAGGCACTCATGGACTATCATTTGGCGGCGCAAAAGGGACCATTGGCTTGTGATCGCATCATCGATGTCCTGGAGGCCGCCGGATACAACGAAACGCAACCACCCCGCTCCCCCCTCGAAGCTTACGCCAAAGGATGGCTTCACACCAAACTACGCACAGGGGTCAAGCGTGTTAACATGCGCCGCCCTGGCCATCGCAATAGCATTGCCTACCACGATCAGCGCTTCCCGGAGCTGTCGGTTTCGCAGGTAGAAGAGAAGGTTGCGCGTTTCGGCCGGTTATTGAACCGCTTCGAAACCATCAAAGTGGAATCGCATTCGAAACATCTTTTTCGATTCGACTCGTAAAGAATCTCCCGGCCTTTGGCGCCTTTCGTGAGATTTCCCATTCCCTGCGCAAGCCGCATGGAATGCCGTTGTGCGGCCGGGCGTGAACGAATCCTGGAGGGAAGGATCTCTGTGGGGCCCATGCTTGCGGCGGGGGTCTGCTTTCAAGCGAGTGCGAAGGATGCCCCAAACGCAGCAAGGGTCGGCGTCGCCGACGGGAAGGTCCCCGGTCATCGTGCGCGTGTCCCTTCGCCGATGGCCGCCCGGACCTGCTCGTGGGCCGGCGTAACCGTGTCGACGGGAATGACGGGCACATTGTGCCTTTTCAGTTCGGCCGTCAGGCCGTCGACACGGTTTGAAAAATGATCGGTAAATTTCTTTTGTACCCGGTATTCCTGCGCGTCGAATTCGATCTGCAGTTCGCCGTCGCTGACCACATAGCGGCCCTCCGGGGGGAGCCGCCGCTCCAGCGGGTCAAAGATGTGCAGGGCGAATACGTCGTTGTGCCTGGCAAGTCTTTTCACTCGCTTTGCGGACGTTCGATCCCATCCGCTCAAGTCGGTCACGAGGATTACGAGAAAATCGTGGGTGCAGAGTTGTTCCGCCCTGAGGAGGGCCTTGTTGAGTTGTGCGTCATTCTGCCGTCGGCCGCCGCCGACCTTGAGGCGTCCGTTGAAGTCGACGAGGGTGCGGAGCAGTCGAAGGACGCTGGATGGGTTCCGCCGGGGTCTGACCTCGACGATGTTTTCGTCATTGAAGATGATGGCGCCCACGCGATCCTCCGACGAGATGACCCGCCAGGCCGTGAGGGCGGCCAGTTCGGCTGCGACCACGGACTTCATCTTCCGGCGGCTGCCGAAAAACATGGAGATCCGCTGGTCAACGAGGATCAGGGCCGGGCGGTCCCGCTCCTCCGTATAGGATCTGACATGGGGTTTTCCGGTGCGGATGGTCGCCTTCCAGGCCATGAGGCGGATGTCGTCCCCGGGAGAATAGGGCCTCAGTTCTTCCAGGTTGAGACCGCGGCCGCGCAGTCTCGAGGCGTACCGTCCATACAGGGGGCTGTGTACCGGCTGGCGGGGCAGGAGGCTGAATCCTCGTGCCTCGTTCTGCAACGAGATGAGCGCGGCAAGATCGGCATACACGCGGGTGTCGACGGATCTTTTCTTCGTCATGGCTGCGGGAGCCCCTCCGGGGAGCCTGTCCAAGAAGTCCCATCTGCCTCCAAGGCATTTTTTCAACGCCTCTTATGCGACAGCCACCTGCTTGAGCAGTTCCCGTATCGTATCATCCGGTGTAACCCCTTCGGCAACCGCTTCGTAGGTGAGGATGAGCCTGTGCCGCATCACCTCGTAGACCACCGAGCGGACGTCGTCCGGATCGGCAAACTTCCTGCCGGAAAGCCATGCGTGGGCGCGGGCGCACTTGTCCAGCGCGATGCCCGCCCGGGGGCTCGCCCCGACCTCGATCCACTGCTTCAAGTCGCTTTCATAGACCTCGGGATGCCTTGTGGCCTGCACCAGGGACACGATGTACCGTTCCACGTTCTCGGAGATGTAGATTTCATGTACGGCCTTGCGCGCCTCGAATACCGCTTCCTGGTCGGCCACGGGAGCCGCCGCCGTATCCGGCGGAAGGAGTTCTTCGCCCCGGACAAGGCGAATGACATCGAGTTCCGCGTCATCCTCCGGGTACCCTACGGGCACCTTCATGACAAAGCGGTCGGTCTGGGCCTCGGGCAGAGGAAAGGTCCCTTCGTGCTCGATCGGGTTCTGGGTTGCCAGAACCATGAAAAGCCTCGGCAGGGGATAGGTTTTTCCCGCGATGGTGACCTGGCGTTCCTCCATGGCCTCCAGGAGCGCGGACTGCACCTTTGGGGGTGCGCGGTTGATTTCGTCGGCCAGGATGAAGTTGTTGAAGACCGGCCCGGGCTCGAAAACCAGTTTGTGCCTTCCCCCGATCTCCCGGTAGATCTCGGTGCCCGTGATGTCCGACGGGAGCAGATCCGGCGTAAACTGGATCCGGCCGAGTTCGGCGTCCAGCGTGTGGGCAAGGGTCTTGATGGACCGGGTCTTGGCGGTTCCCGGAACGCCCTCCAGCAGAACATTGCCGTTCGTCAACAAGGCGATCAGGAGCGTATGGACGACCCTCGGCTGCCCGATGACGGAGCGCTCCATGGCCTTTTGCATTTCTTGAAAGGCTTCCAAGGGGTCCATTTATCGCTGGTTCCGCTTTTGCGTTTGTGACAAGAATATTTTCACATACTGATCAATGTTGAAAGAGGCGGGGTGCTGTCTGGGCGGAAATTGCCGGAAGGTCATCAGGAACTTAAGGGTTACGGCCGCCCCCTGCTGAATGCGATGGGTGCGGGCATCCCACCATACATTGTAGGCGTTGGAGTCGGTATCGGCCCGTTCGAAGGGATCTCGGCGGAGGTTGAAGAGCTTCGGCGCCCTCAATACGACGAAGGGTTCGCGCCAGACGTCAAAGCGGTGGGCCCTCTGTTCGGCCCAGACCGTTTTCCAGGCGCCGACCCGGGTCCCGACGATCATCCCGTCATCATTGACATAGATAAACTCCCTGCGAGGACCCCTTTTCGTTTTCCCGGTGAGATAGGGCAGGAAATTGTACCCGTCCAGGTGCACCTTGAAGGTCTTGTCGCCGGCGGTGTAGCCCTTCAGGAGCTTTTCCTTGATCTTCGGCTCCCCCGCCGCGGCCATCAGGGTCGGCACCCAGTCGAGATGGGACAGGATGTCATTGGAAATCACGCCCCCCTGAATCTTACCGGGCCATCGAACCAGGGCGGGCACCCGGTAGCCGCCTTCCCAGTTGGTGTTCTTTTCCCCTCGAAACGGGGTGATGGCGCCGTCAGGCCACATATTGTAATGGGGACCGTTGTCCGTGGAATAAAAGACGATGGTGTTGTCGGCGATGCCGAGATCGTCCAGCTTCTTGAGCAGCACCCCCACCATGTCGTCGTGTTCGAGCATGCCGTCATTGTAAAACCCCTGGCCGGAACGCCCCAGGGACGACTTCTTCACATGGGTCTTGTAATGCATTCGGGTCGAGTTGAACCAGACAAAAAATGGCTTCTTGTCCGCAACGGCCTTGTCGATGAACTTCAGGCTTGCCGCCAGGAATTCTTCATCCACCGTTTCCATCCGCTTGATCGTGAGCGGTCCCGTATCCTCGATCCGTCCGTCCGCATAGCTGTGGATTACGCCGCGGGGCCCGAATCTCTTCTTGAAGGCGGGGTCTTTCGGATAGTCCACCTGCTCAGGCGCCTCTTCAGCGTTCAGGTGATAGAGATTGCCGAAGAATTCATCGAAGCCGTGGTTGGTCGGCAGGAATTCGTCCCGGTCTCCCAGGTGGTTCTTGCCGAATTGCCCCGTGGTATACCCCAGGGGCTTCAGCAGTTCGGCGAGGGTGGGGTCTTCGGGCTGGATGCCCAGATCAGCGCCGGGCACCCCGACCTTGGTCAGCCCGGTGCGCAGTTCGCTCTGCCCCGTAATGAAGGCGGCGCGTCCCGCCGTACAACTCTGTCCGCCGTAGGCATCTGTAAACAGCATGCCTTCGTTGGCGAGTCGGTCGATGTGCGGCGTGTGGTATCCCATGATGCCCATGTTGTAGCAGCTCAAATTGAACCAGCCGATGTCGTCGCCCCAGATCACAAGGATGTTCGGCTTGTCGGCGGCCTGGAGGATGCCGGAAAAGCCGAAAACGAGCGCGGCCAGGGCCGCAAGGAACAACATGCCCCTTATCATCCTGCCCATGTTGATTTCTCCTCTTGCGTGGAATGGATGTAGAAGTATACGGGAAAGGGGAATTATGGGTCAACGAGGGAAAGATTGGATTTTTTCGAAGCAGACAGGAGAAGCGGCGACCGATCAGGGTACAGGGATCGTACGGATCTTCTGTGCTTCTGTCTTGTGTGCTCGTATCTTTGACACACGATTCCGCTGCCTGCTAGTATTCTAACCTTTAGATCTTTAGCAACGGATTCGTGCCTGCGAAGAAACCCATGCAAACCAAAGGGAAAGGGAAACAATGGGACTTCTCATCATCGACGAAAGCAGGTGCAAGAAGGACAGCCTCTGCGTTCGCGAGTGCCCCATGGCGATCATCAAGCTCAAGGACGGAGACGGCTTTCCGGAAATCGCGCCGGGAAGCGAAGCCGTCTGCAACGACTGCGGCCATTGCGTCGCCATCTGTCCCCACGACGCGCTGGACCATGCCAGGGTGCCGAAAGAACGCAGCCCGTTGATCGACAAGGATCTGGAAATCACCGGGGACCAGGCCGTGCAGTTCCTGCGCTCCCGTCGATCCGTCCGCTTCTTCAAGGATCAGGCTGTGGAACGGGAAAAGCTCCAGCGGCTTATCGAGATCGCGCGCTACGCGCCTACCGGGGGAAACCGCCAGTTGGTGGAGTGGGTGGTGTTCACGGATCGGGATCAGATCAAGGGGATCGCGGAACACACCGTGACATGGATGCGAAAGGTCCTTGAAAAGGCCCCTCAGTCGGTGCCGCCGTACTTTCCTCTCATCGTCGGCGCCTGGGATATGGGTTACGACTCCGTGACCTGGAGCGCCCCGGTGCTGCTCCTGGCATCGGCCCCCAGGGAGGTGAACACCGGCCTGGTGGACCTGACATTGGCGCTTTCCTACCTCGAGCTGGCGGCCCCCAAGTTTGGCCTGGGAACGTGCTGGGCCGGCGTGGTGTGCGGCGCCATGCAGGGATCCGCCTCGGTCAGGGAAGCGATGGGGCTGCCCGAGGGGCACCCGCACTACTATCCCATGATGCTCGGGTACAGCAAGCCGAAATACGTTCGCCTTCCCGAGCGCAAGGCGCCCAAGATCACCTGGAGGTGAGAACTCGCAAGGAGGAATCAAAGGAGTTCGTCCTTGCGGCGCCCTCCTTCACCCCGGCGCGTATCTCTGCATTTGAACCCATTGCCCACAGACCTGACAGGATCCGGGCGGTTTGTGTGGGAGCGCCAAAGAGGCCGTTGAAACAGCGGCCCTTGGGGCAGCCTCCTAATCCACGTTCTCCGTTCCCGCGCCGTCGAACCGGGAGGCCTTCCGGATCAGATAGTACCCGATGGCGAGGGCGAGGATCAGGGCGGCGATGGCGAGCAAGGTGGTGCCCTCGATCTTCTTCACGTCCAGGATGATTACCTTCCGTGCCAGGGCGATCAGGGCGACTGTGAGAACGACTTCGATATGAACGATGTTCTCCTTGATGTAGATCTCCATCGTCTCGAACAGCTCGATTCCGATCAGAACGAGGAGGAAGACCCCGAAGACCTCGAGTATTTCCCCGATGTTGAGGAAAAAATAGGGGGGCTGGTCGACAATGTCCACATAGAGCGTGTAACCGAGGTCTACCGTTGCCAGGAGGAGCACGATTGCCATCATGAAGGTGATGGCGATGATCAGGAGTCGCTTGAAGCCGTCGAGAGGGGCCAGCACTCTCAGGTCCTTCAATCCCTGGACCTTCGAGACAGGTTTCCGATCAGGCATGTCATGCTCCCGCTTGTTTCCGTTAATGGGGGAAGGTCATCTTGGCCCCGAACCAGCCGAGGATGCCGACCAGGACGGCAAAGCTCGAGGACAGGGCGAGGTAGACCCAGCCGGCGGGGCCCATGTTCAGGAGGATATCCGGATGGCTAACCCGCCAGAACAGGGCAACGAGCACGAGGACGAGCAACAGGCAGGAGACGCCGAGCTTCACCTTGATGCCGGGGCTCATCTTCGCCCCGTAGTTCCACCACCAGGTGAGGGGGCCGGTCGTCATGGCCACGGCCATGGCGGGCACGCAGAGAATGAGCATGTGAAAGGCCGTTTTCTCGAAGGGCTCGTGTCCTGTCAGGACATAGAGGACGTTGAAGAACGGAAAGACGAGGTTGAACACGAGGGGGAAGTGCACGGTCATCGGATGGGGATGACGCCGGAGCATGGGGATTCGCTCGAAGAGCGCCAGCAGGCAGTCCGGAATGCCCTCGTCCATGGGATCCTTCTCCGGCTTCAAGGTGCCGACCTGAGGAACCCGTTCGAAGACCTCCGGCCCATGGGGCGCCCCGCCGATTTCGTCCGTGAGGTCGGTTCCGGATGGGTGCCGCTTCATGTGGGTCCCGGTCTTCCATGGCCTGCTCTCGGAAACATCGTAGACCTTGCCCTGGTAACCCACGTAAACGGTTGACTGATCCTTGCCGTTGTGCCTTGCGAGTTCGTCCCGGCTGAATGCCTTCCTGTCCGACGCCATTTGCATGCCCTCTCAAGATTGCACGGCCGATGAGCAGTGTCTGTCGGCGCGCGTTACGCTATTCTGCCACGGGAGCCCTTCCGTGGCAATCCGGCCCGCAACTCTCCCCCGGGGGCGTGCATCCAAGCAGAAGGATCGACCAAGTCCTGAGGCGGCTTTCGCTTTGTGCGGTTTGCGGATGCGGAAGCCCTTTCCTTTTTCCCCATGATCGAAACCGGCTGACAGCGGTACGGGAGTGGAATGACAGGCCTGTTCACAGCGGTTTTTTCGGGGTTCCTGCTTGCCGCTGTCGCGCCTTGGGTGCACCGTCTGGCTCCCCGCCGGTCGGGCTGGATCCTCGCCTCCCTGCCCCTCGCCCTGACGGCCTATTTTGTCCTCCATATCGGGCCGATTGCAGAAGGGGCCGCCTTCCGCGCAGGCTTTTCGTGGATCCCCTTTCTCGGAATCAGGCTCAGCTTCCTTCTGGACGGCCTGAGCCTTCTGTTTTGTCTCCTCATTACCGGGATCGGGACGTTGGTGGTCGTCTACTCCGGAGGTTACCTGAAGGGACACCCGGAACTCGGTCGGTTCCATGCCTACCTCCTCATGTTTATGGCCTCCATGCTCGGCGTGGTCCTGTCGGACAATGCGATCGCCCTGTTCGTCTTCTGGGAGCTGACGAGCCTGAGTTCCTTCTTCCTGATCGGGTTCGATCACGAGCGGGCGGCCGCCCGGGCGGCCGCGCTCCAGGCCCTGCTCGTGACGGGCCTGGGCGGCTTGGCCCTGATGGCGGGCCTTCTGCTGATGGGCCGGATATACGGAAGCCTCGAGTTGAGCCGGATGATGGCGGAGGGGAGCGGGCCGCTGCAATCCAATCCCCTGTTTCTGCCCATCCTGATCCTGGTGCTGGCCGGCGCCTTTACCAAGAGTGCGCAATTCCCGTTTCACATCTGGCTTCCGAATGCCATGGAGGCCCCGGCGCCTGTAAGCGCGTACCTGCATGCCGCAACCATGGTCAAGGCGGGCGTCTATCTGGTGGCCCGTGTGAACCCCTTGTTTGCCGGATCTCCGTTCTGGTTCTGGATGCTCGTGGGGGCCGGCGGAGTGACGATGCTGCTCGGCGCCTGCCTCGCCATGGTGGAGACCGACCTGAAGCGCATCCTGGCCTATTCCACGGTCAGCGCCCTGGGTACCCTGACCCTTCTGCTGGGGTTGGACACGATTCGCGCCACGGAGGCGGCTTTGGCTTTTCTCCTGGTCCACGGCCTGTATAAAGGCGCCCTGTTTCTTACCGCGGGGGCCGTAGATCACGGGGCCGGCTCCCGGAACGTGGCCGAACTCGGCGGCCTCCGGCGGGCCATGCCGATTACCGCCCTGGCGGCCGGGCTGGCCGCCCTCTCCATGGCGGGGATTCCTCCGTTCTTCGGGTTTGTCGGCAAGGAGACGATTTACCAGGCGGTCCTGGGTTCGTCTGCGGCCCGGGGACTCGTGACATCGGCCGCGCTGCTCGCAAACCTGCTGTTTGTCGCCATCGGCCTGATCGTGGGGATTCGCCCTTTTATCGGCGCCTTGAAAGAAACGCCGCAACACCCCCACGAAGCACCGGTCGATTTGTGGATCGGCCCGTTGCTCCTCGGCGCGATCGGTTTGGCAGCCGGCCTCGTCCCCGGCGCCGTCGGGCATGACTTTGTCCTGAGGGCCGCCTCCGTGGTGATGGATCGCACGACGGAGACGCACTTCTCCCTGTGGCACGGGTGGAACACGGCCGTGGCCCTGAGCCTGGTCACCTTTGCCGCGGGCCTGACGGTCTTTGCGGCCCGGCATCCCCTGTCTCGCGGTTTCGCCCGTGTCTCCGGCGCCCTTGCCCCGGTCGGGCCGGCGCGCGGGTATTTTCGTATCCTGGACGGGACGATCGGAATGGCCCGTGGCGTGACGAGGGTATTCCAGAGCGGCTACCTGAATCGATATCTGCTGTTCGTGCTTTTCACCACGGTGGGATTGGCCGGGTACACGCTGTTCTTTCGCGCCCGCCTCTCCTGGCCGGAAGAGGTCCTGCACGTTCGGTTCTACGAGGCCGGACTCGTTGCGGTGATGCTGGTGGCCGCCCTGACCGCGATCCGTTCCAGGGCCCGCCTGGTCACGGTGATCGCCCTGGGCGTGGTAGGCTACGGGGTGTCTCTCCTCTTCCTGTTCTTCGGCGCCCCGGACCTGGCCATGACGCAGATCCTGGTGGAGACCCTCACGGTGATCCTTTTTGTGCTGATCTTTTACCGGCTGCCTCAGGTCATCGTTCTGAGCCGCTCGGCGGGTATGCGCCTGCTCGATGCCTCGATCGCTCTGGCCTGCGGAGGCCTGATGACCGCCCTGGTCCTCACGGCGGTCAGGGTCCAGTGGCGGCCGAGTATTGCCTCCTACTTCTCCGAGCACAGCCTGTCTCTCGCGAAAGGACACAACATCGTGAATGTGATCCTCGTCGATTTCCGCGGCTTCGACACGCTGGGCGAGATTACGGTCCTGTCCGCGGCGGGCATCGGCGTGTACGGACTCCTCAAGCTTCGGTCCGGCCGGGGAGAGGCGCCATGAGATCGCTCATCCTTGCGGCAACGGCGCGTTTCCTTTTGCCGATCCTGTTCATGTTCTCGATCTTTCTCCTGGTGCGGGGCCACCATCTGCCGGGCGGCGGATTCGTGGGGGGGCTGGTGGCGGCGGCGGCCTTCGTGCTCTACGGGATCGCCCACGGCGTCGAGGAGGCCCGTGCGCTGCTCAGGGTGAACACGATCAGCCTGCTGGGGGTCGGCCTGTTGCTTGCCCTGGCGAGCGGCCTGCTGCCCCTGGCCGGCGGGGAGGCTTTCATGACCGGCCTGTGGTTTCAACATCCCGTGCCTGTCCTGGGCAAGCTGGGTACGCCGGTGATCTTTGACACGGGCGTCTACCTTGTCGTTCTGGGCGCGACCTTGACCGTTCTTTTCAACCTGGTGGAGGACTGAAGCGTGGAGATCCTGCTCGCCTTCCTGATCGGCGGCCTGTACGCCGCCGGGTTCTACCTCGTGTTGGGACGAAGCATCGGAAAGCTGATTGTGGGCCTCGTGCTGCTGGGACAGGCGGCCAACCTGCTGATCTTCACCGCGGGCGGGCTGACCCGGGCTCATCCGCCCATCGTTCCCGAGGGGGCTCTGGAGGCGCAACCTCCCTTTGCGGATCCGATTCCGCAGGCCCTCATCCTGACGGCCATTGTGATCGGTTTCGGTGTTCTCGCCTTTGCGCTGGTGCTGGTGGATCGGACCTTTCAGAGGGTGGGAACCTATGACACCGACGATATGACGAGTACCGACGCATGAACAGGCGATGCCACGCGCTCGAAATGTACACAGAGACGAAAGATGAGGGGAAATCGGCATGAAGAGCCTGCTGGTAATGCCGATTGTTCTTCCCCTGGCCGCTGCGGCGCTTTGCTATCTCGCCTGGCCGTGGCGCCGGGTGCAGCGGCTCGTGGGGCTCCTGGGGGCGATCGGCCTGTTTGCGGCGGGTTGGGCCCTCCTGGCCGTGGTCTGGACAAAGGGCATCCAGTCGGTGCAGATCGGCGGATGGCCGGCGCCTTACGGGATCACTCTCGTGGCCGACCTTCTCAGCGCCCTGATGGTGGCCCTGACGGGATCCATGGGACTCGCTGTGATGGTCTTTTCCCTGTTCAGCATGGACCCGGGGCGCGAGTCGCACGGTTATTACCCCCTGTTCCACATCCTGCTGATGGGGGTTTCCGGGGCCTTCCTCACGGGCGACATCTTCAATCTGTATGTATGGTTCGAGGTTCTGTTGATCGCCTCTTTCGTCCTGATGTCCCTTGGGGGGGAGCGCGCCCAGATTGAAGGGGGCCTGAAGTATGTGACCCTGAATCTTGTCTCCTCCGCTCTGTTCCTCGCGGCGGTGGGGATTCTCTACGGGGAGGCCGGCACGCTGAACATGGCCGACCTGGCCGTGACCCTGCGGGGGAGCGGGCAGACGGGCCTGGTGGATACGCTGGCCATGCTCTTCCTGGTCGCCTTCGGGATCAAGGCGGCCATCTTTCCGCTCTTCTTCTGGCTGCCCGCCTCGTACCACACGCCCCCGCCGGCTGTTTCCGCGATCTTCGCCGGCCTCCTGACCAAGGTCGGCGTCTATGCGCTGATCCGTGTGTTCACGATGCTCTTCGTCGGAGACACCGGGTACACCCATGCCTGGATCCTCTGGGCAGCGGGCCTGACGATGGTGGTCGGGATACTGGGGGCGGTCGTCCAGGAGGACGTGCGCCGTCTGCTTTCTTTCAACATCGTGAGCCACATCGGGTACATGATCATGGGCCTCGGCCTGTTCAGCCCCCTGGGGCTCGCCGGGTCCATTACCTACATCGTGCACCACATCATCGTGATTACGAATCTCTTCCTGATCAGCGGACTCATTCTTCGCCTCCGGGGCTCGTACAGGCTCGCCGGGCTGGGAGGCCTCTATGCGGCCCGGCCTCTCCTTGCCTTCCTGTTCATGATACCGGCCCTGTCCCTGGCCGGCATCCCGCCCCTGTCCGGCTTCTTTCCCAAGCTGGCCCTCGTGAAGGCGGGTCTGGAGGGGGGACAGTACTGGCTCGTCGCGGCGGCGCTGGCGGTGGGCCTCCTGACGCTTTATTCGGTCATCAAGATCTGGAACGAGGCCTTCTGGAAGGCGGATCCCGGGACCCGGGAGGGACCGCTCCATGAACAAACGGACGCCGGGACGTCCGGGGCGCCGGCGAACCGCCCCCTGTGGGGCTGGTTCGCGCCGATCGGCGTTCTTGCGCTCGTGACCGTGGCGATCGGGCTTGCCGCCGAGCCGGTCTTCGAGGTGGCCGCGCGGGCGGCGGAACAGCTGTTGCACCCGGAAGGCTACATCCAGGCGGTTTTGGGAGGGGGTACATGAGTTTTTTTCTCTGGAACATTCTTCTGGCCGTGAACTGGGCTTTGCTGACCGGGCATTTCGACCTGGAAAACCTGGTCGGAGGCTTTGTCATCGGGTTTGTGCTGCTGTGGATCCTCGGGCGGGGGACCGGACAGAAGACGGATTACTTCCGCAGGGTCCGCAAGGCGATCGCCTTCTCCCTGCATTTTCTCCGGGAGCTGATCCTGGCAAACCTCAGTGTGGCCCGGACCGTGCTCCTCGAGCGCCGGGACAAGATCAAGCCCGCCTTCGTGGCGATTCCCCTCGAGGTCGAGACGGATGCGGAGATCGCGCTGTTTGCAAACCTCATTACCCTTACCCCCGGGACCCTGAGCCTGGATGTGTCCACGGACCGGCGGGTTCTCTACATCCACACCCTGGACGTGAAGGACGTAGACGCCCTTCGGGCCGAGATCAAGCGCAGCCTGGAACGGGGGCTTCTGGAGGTGATGCGATGAACGTGCTGGAAGGGGCTCTCGTCCTTTCGTCCGTGATGCTGGCCCTTGCGGTGGTCCTGGCGTTCCTCCGGCTGCTGCGCGGTCCCAGCCTGCCGGACCGGGTGGTCGCCTTTGATCTGATGACGAGCGTGGCCGTGGGGATCATCGTCCTCTACGCGATTGCCACCAAGGAGACCGTCTTCCTGGACGTGGCCGTTGTGCTGGCCTTGATCTCCTTTCTGGGAACGATCGCCTTTGCCCGGTACCTCGAACAGCGTGGAAGGAGTTGACGCATGGAAGCGGTCCTGACAGAGTGGCTGCCGGCCCTTCTGGTCCTCTTGGGGGCTTCGTTCATGTTGCTCGCCGCGATCGGGGTGGCGAGGCTTCCCGATGTGTGGATGCGCATGCACGCGAGTACGAAGTCGGCCACCTTCGGTGTCGGCTGCATGGCCCTTGCCGTTGTGGTTTCGCATTTGCACGAGCTGGGGGTGGAGACGCGGGCGATCATCATCATCGGCTTCGTGTTCCAGACGGCGCCCGTAGCGGCGCACATGATCGGAAGGGCCGCGTATTTGAAAGGCGTGAGACCGTGGCGGGGAACGATGAGGGACGAGCTCAAGGGCCGGTATGATCCGGATACGCATACCCTGGCGAGCGGAAACGATTCTTGAGAGTACGAAACGGCATACATAAGCCATGGAACAGCACCGGCTGGGCGGCCTCGACATCGTTATCGGGAGATGGGGCTCCCGTGAATACGCAAAAGTCAGCTACCCCCTGCGATACGGATGTTTCTCCGAGATCGTCTCACCCGAGATCGCCTGCCAGTTCAACCTGAACGGTGAGCTGAAATTTCTCCAGGGGCGGGGGCGCGACTGGCCCCATCCTGCAGAGTGGTTGAAGCGATCTCCGGGGGGCGACTGGATCTACTACTCGGGGGGCGAGTACCGCGAGATCTTCGGCCTCTTCGGAGAGTACTACGTCCCGCGTCTGTCTTACCGCAGCAATTGCATCTTCCGGAACGATCCCTTCCAGGATGACCGGGTGAACTCCGCGCTGCAGGCATGGGGGCCGCTCTGTGAAGGCCTCACGGATCTCCTGCCGTCGGCCGGGACCGGTCCGCTCAGGGACTTCGTCGAAAGCGTTTGCGAACACGACCCGGCGGCCCTGGCCCGAAGGGCGCGGCGGCTGCACGCGCTGCTCGGTGGCCGCCTATCGGTTCTTCCTCCGGATACGCGGCACGTGGACTACGATGTCATCCCTGTCGTCGTCGCCGACGGGTGCCTGTACCACTGCACTTTCTGCGCCGTGAAATCCGCGCGAGCCTTCCGGCCCCGCAGCCGGGACGACATCCAGGCGCAGATCGAGGGGCTTCGCGAGCTGTACGCAAGGGATGTCGCAAACTACAACTCCCTCTTCCTGGGGTGCCACGATGCCCTGGCGGCCGGCGGGGAGAAGATCGCCTTCGCGGCGGCCCGGGCCCACGAAGTCCTCGAGATGGGGGCTTCGTACATGAAGGGCGCCCGGCTTTTCCTGTTCGGAAGCGTGGACTCCCTGCTTTCTTCCGGAGAGGATGTCTTCGAGGCGATACGCAGGCTGCCCTTCTACACGCACATCAATGTGGGCCTGGAGTCCGCGGATTCCGAAACCCTGGAGGCCCTGGGGAAGCCCGTGAGCGCCGGCCGCGTGGCCAGGGCCTTCGAAAGGATGCTGGAAATCAACCGGTCCTACCCGAACATCGAGGTCTCGGCGAATTTCGTCTGCGGGATGCGGCTGCCGCCGGGCCACCTGCCGTCTGTGGTGTCCCTGGCCGGAGAGCGGCTAAACAGGCAGGCGGAAAAAGGCGCACTCTACCTGTCGCCACTTCTGGACGGAACGCCCCTTCAAGCAAGCGAAAAGAGGAAACTTCTGCAGGCCTTCCGGGAAGTGAAGATGCGAATTCGGATGCCGGTATATCTCTACCTGATTCAGCGTCTGTGACGGGATGTGCCTTCTGGCCCCCGTCGCGCCGGCATCTTACAGCTTACGGACCTCGCCGGCGGCCGGGCCCTTGTTGCCCTGCGTAACCGTGAATTCGACACGGTCCCCTTCATTAAGCGATTTGAATCCTTCTCCGACAATGGCGGAGTAATGGACGAAGATGTCCCCCGCCCCGGACTCGCGCTCGATGAAACCGTACCCCTTCTGCTCGTTGAACCACTTTACCGTGCCTGTTTCTTTCTCCATTTTTCCCGTCACCTTCTCTTTGCTGAATGTTTCATGGATCTACAACCATATACAAAACCTACCAGCCCGCCATCCTCCTGTCAACACCCGGCTGTCGGTATCTGCTGCGCCGCCTTCTTCGCCTGCCGGGCCTCGTCCGTGTTTTTCAGGTCAAAGACCGGGGAGCCGACGAGACAAGAGAACTTGCCGAAATGCAGGTTCCTTGCCATGAGATCATGGGCGGTCGGGATTTCCTCCCAGGTGAAGCGCTTCGTCATGACGGGTCGGATCGTTCCGGACATGATGAGTTCGTTGGCCCGCGCCGCCTGCTCGCCGTTGCAGAAGTGGCTGCCGATGATCTTTTTTTGATGCATCCAGAGGTGCCGTACGTCGAAGTTGAGGTCATAGCCCGAAGTGGCCCCGCAGATAACCACGCGGCCGAACTTGCGCAGGATCCAGACGGAAAGCGGGAAGGTGACCTTGCCCACGTGTTCCACGACCACGTCCGGGCCCCGGTTGATCTCCAGCCTGGTCTGGTATTCCCTGCCGAAGGCCTTCCAGTCCTGGAAGCGGGCCTTCGCCTCCTCGGGCGTCGCGTTGTCCTTCCAGCCGAGGTTCGGGTAGTTTTTCCGGTTGATGTACCCCGCGGCGCCGAGACGCATGATCAATTCCCCTTTTTCGTCGGAATTGACCACCCCCACGCACTCGGCCCCCATCCGCTTGATCAGCTGGACGGCGAACACGCCGAGCCCGCCGGCCGCTCCCCAGACGAGCACCTTCTCGCCCGGCTGCAGGCCGGCCCTGTCCACCAGCATCCGGAAGACCGTGAAATAGGTCAACCCATAGCTTCCGGCCTCTTCCCAGCTGAGCTGCTTCGGCTTGTGGAGCAGCTGCTGGGCCTGCACCTTGGTGAACTGCGCGAAGCTTCCGTAAGGGGTCTCGTAACCCCAGATCTTCTGGCTCTGGCACATCATCGGATCGTAGCCGGCGCACTGTCCGCAAAAGGTGTCGCAGGACTGATTGCAATGGAGGACCACCTCGTCGCCGGGGCGCCAGTGTTTCACGTTTTCCCCCACCTTCCACACGATGCCCGAGGCATCGGATCCGGCAATGTGGAAGTCCCTGCCCGTCATGCGCATTACGGAGATGGGCCTTCCCCGGCCGGCCCACACGCCGTTGTAGTTCACCCCCGCGGCCATCACCAGGACCAGGGCCTCGTTTACCCCGATCTCCGGCACGTCGACCATCTCCTCCCGGAAGGACTGGAGCGGCTCTCCGAACCGGTCTTCCCGGATGACCCATGCGTGCATCTTGTCCGGGAGCACGCCCAGGGGAGGCACCGTGCCTACCGGGACCTCCGGGACCCGCTTGTATTCCATGTACTTGCGTTCCTCCCGGCTCATGTCCTTCGGATCTTTGCTCATCTTACCCTCCAGGCTGACGAGATGGACGGTTGAAGCGACCGCCTTTCGGTTTCCGCCGCGGGCGGGAACGGCCGTTCATGCGGACCGCCGCTTTACGAGGAAGCGCTGCTCGATTTCGAAGATCTTGGAAGGGATTTTCTCCTTCCCCATGCGCTTCTTGTCGTTTTCTTTGACGAACAGATCGGATCCGTACGTTTCCAGGGCCTTTGCGGCGTTCATGTTCTTCACGCCGATCAGCTGCGCCGTCAGGATGCCCGCTTCGAGACCCGGCGGCCCCGGGTCGATCGCCAGGATGCGGGACAAGGCCGCAACCGTGTCTCCGGCCTGGACGGGCCGGGTGTGGTAGCCCTCTGTGAAGCCGAGCTGCCAGAGGGCGTTTTCCGAGATGTCCCGGCTGGCCAGCCCCTCGAGCCAGGCGAAGACGAGACCGCCGTAAACGATCGGTTCCCCGCTCATCGCCCCGCCCAGGCCGGTGCTGTAGATCCGATCCGTGTGCAGAGGATGGGTGTTGCCCACGACGCAGGTCCAGTACATGTGCTCGTCCGTGATGGTTCGGCCGTGCTCGTGCACGATGATGTCTCCCGGTTCGAAGCCCTCCAGACAGGTCGCATCCCCCGTGAGGTGGGCGGGGTAGGGGTAGGGACCGTTCGTGACGGGAAGCTCGATGCGAGGCTCTTCCTCCCAGGGGAAGTCCGCCGGTTCGGTCGGCCTTGTAAGGGCCTTGTCCGGGACCTGCCCGCCCGGGGGCACCATGATCTTTCGTTCGTATTGCACGACGACTTGGTCCGTCTGGTTCAGCCCGAGTGTATGCATGTGGACGATGCCGGGCTTGCCCTCGCCCCTGTCGCGGCATGCATGGATCCGTGTCAACGCCCGCAAGGTGTCGCCCGGGTAGACAGGCCTGAGGAACTGCGCATCATAGTACCCCAGGTTGGCCATCGCCTTCTCGGAATCGTTCTGCACGCCCAGGGAAAGGACCAGATTGAAAACCAGCTGCGGGCAGACCGGCGAGGCGGGGAATCCATGGGCCCTCGCATATTCGTCGTTCAGGTAGATGGGGTTGGCGTGCAGAAAGGCGGCCGCGAAGGAACGGGCAACCCCCTTGTCGATCGTGAACCCCCGCGGGTGTTCGGACACGGCGCCCGGGGCGAAGTCCTCGAGATAGCGACCGTATCGCGGGAATCGAACCCGGTCGGCCAGAACCTGCCGGCCGGGGGCGAGCTCCTGCTGGGGCCCCGGCGAGAAGGCGACAGACATGTTTCAAACCTTCCTTTCATCCATACCGTTGCCAAAGGGTTTCAGGCGAATACGCCCCTTGTGATCAGGTTGCGGGCGATCACCTTGACGGCCAGGATCTCCTCGGTGCCTTCAAAGATGGAAAGCACCCGCGCGTCCACGAAATGGCGGCTCACCGGCGACCCTTCCGCGTATCCCCTGGCCCCGTGAATCTGCATCGCCTCACGGGTGAGCCACTCGGCGCTTTTGCAGGTGAAGAGCTTCGCCATGTTGGCCTCGAGCTGTCCTTCGCCCGCGTCCATCCTCTCCGCTACGGCGTACGTAAACTGCCTGCTCGCCGCGAGAAGGGCGGCCATGCGGGCCAGCTTGGCCCGGGTGAGCCCGTAGTCCGCAATCGGCCTGCCGAAGGCGGTGCGTTTCGAGGCATAGGAGAAGGCCTGCTCGAAGGCCGCCTGCATCACGCCGACGGCGCGGGCCGCGGTCTGGATCCGGCCGCCTGAAAAGCCGGCCATCAGGTAGTAGAAGCCCCTGCCGAGGCCCTCTTCCCGGCCCAGCAGGCATTCCTCGGGCACGAAGTAGTTCCGGAACACGATCCAGAAGGAGTGCATGCCCCTGTATCCGATAGCCGGTATGGCGCCCCCGCGGATCTTTCCCCCTGCCGGCTGGGCGTATTCGAATTCGAGGCCCTCGAAGGAAGGCTTCTCCGCGAGAAACAGGGACAGCCCTTTGTGGCCCCGGGCCGGATCGGGATCCGTCCTGGCCAGGACCAGCAAGAGATTCGCCTTGCCCGAGAAGGTGGACCAGGTTTTGACGCCGTTGAGCAGCCATCCCCGATCCGTCCGTTCCGCCCTCATCTTCATTGAGGCCACATCCGAGCCGAAATCCGGTTCTGTAACCGCGATCGCCCCCAGGGTTTCCCCCCGGGCGAGTCGAGGCAGCCAGTAGCCTTGCTGTTCGCGGGTGCCGCCCGCCTGCAGGGCCCGGGCGAGGATCTCGGGACGTGTGATGAGGCTGCCCGCGGCGCCCAGGGAGCCCCGGGAAAGCTCCTC
>WFRX01000336.1 GCA_015486285.1 bacterium | reverse complement strand
CTATAACTATATGTAATATTAGTATTTTATTCATATAGATTTCAGTAGAAAATGACGGTTTCCGTTTGAAGGATGAAGACCGCCGCGCAGACGCCTCACCTTCCTTTGAAGTCCGGCTTCCGCTTGGCGATAAAGGCGGTCACGCCTTCCATGAAATCTTCCGTACTGCAGAGGGTCCGCTGGGTCTCCTTTTCAAGTTCGAGCTGCTCAGGCAAGCTGTTTCCGTAAGACGCCCGAAACGCCTGCTTCACGAATGCGAATACATTCGGCGAGGCAGCCGCGAGTTTCCCGGCAATCAACCGGGCCTCATCCATCAAGGCGTCATCTTCGACACATTTGAAGATGAGCCCCCATTCCTCCGCCTTTCGGGCCGGTAGTTTGTCCCCCAGAAGCGCCAATCCCATGCTTCGCGCGTGTCCGATCAGGCGGGGAAGAAACCATGTAGATCCCATATCCGGTATGATGCCCAGCTGCGGAACGAAAACCTGAAGAAACGAGGCGGACTCCGCGGCAATCACGATGTCTCCGGCAAGGGCAAGCCCTACCCCGCCGCCCGCGGCTGTCCCGTTTACGGCGCAGATTACCGGCTTCCTCAGCCGCACGATGTCCAGGATCAGAGGGTTGAAATACTCCGCCATGCCTTCGGCGATGAGATCGCCGAGACGGAGATGGGTATGCCCGGCCCCGTCGGCAATCTCCCGGTCGGCCAGATCCGCTCCCGAGCAAAAGGCCCGTCCCGCGCCGGTGAGGATGAGGGCACGCGCATCCCGGGTGTGCTCTGCCCGTTTCAAAGCGGCGCGGATATCGGTCATCAGCCGCGGATTCAACCCATTGAGTACATCAGGCCGGTTGAGCGTAAGCGTAGCGACTCCATCCGCCACATCAAAAAGAACGGTTTCGAAATCCATCATGCATTCACCTCCAAAGCCGCTTCTGAAAATCATCCGGCCCTATGTCTGTTGCGCCACTTCGGATTCCATCATGCCGGCAGCCGGCGGACAGGGGGTTCTATTCGTAACCCTATCCGTCTTCGCTGATCTTCCTTCATTGCTCAATCTTCCCTTTTCGTGTAGCTTTCTACCTCCGAAGGTCTCCTCGCGTTTCCTTCGGACCACCAGACTGTAGCAAATCGTCTTGTGAAAATCATGTAAAAACCATCTGTGAGGTCGAGCAACCGAAGGCCATGGAACCATCCTACTTCGACAAAATCGCTTCCGAGTGCTCCCTTCGTCCCGGCCAGGTCAAGGCCGTATCCGACCTGCTCGGAGACGGCGCCACGATCCCGTTCATCGCCCGCTACCGCAAGGAGGCGACCGGCAGCCTGGACGAGGTCGTGATCGCAACCATTCGAGACCGGCTCTCCCAACTGCGGGACCTGGACGACCGGCGCAAGTCGATCCTGAAATCCCTGGAGGAACAGGGCGTCCTGACCGACGAACTCAAGGCGAAGGTCTCCGGCGCCGAGACCCTGAGCGCCCTGGAGGACATCTACCTCCCCTTTCGCCCCAAGCGGAGGACACGGGCCACAGTCGCCCGGGAAAGGGGCCTGGAACCCCTGGCCCGCCAAATCTTCCCCCAGGATTCCCTGGCCCTCGAGCAGGACCTGCGGGAGGCCGCGGCGGAATACCTGGACGAGGAGAAGGGCGTCGGGTCCGTGGAAGAGGCCCTGGCCGGCGCCCGGGACATCATGGCGGAGGGGATGAACGAAGACGCAGAGGCGAGGCAGCGGCTCCGCGCCCTCTTCGAAAAGAAGGCGACCGTCCGGTCCCGACTGGTTCCGGCCAGGGAGAAGGAAGGCGCGAAATTCAGAGACTACTTCGACTGGGAGGAACCGGCGGCAACGGCCCCGTCCCACCGGATCCTGGCCATGCGCCGGGGCGAACACGAAAAGGTCCTGAACCTGGCCTTCCAGCCGCCCGAAGAGGAAGCCCTCGCCCTGCTGGACCGGCTCTTCGTCAAGGCGGACAACGCGAGCGGCGAGCAGGTCCGTCTCGCGGCCCGCGACGGCTACCGCCGCCTGCTGTGTACCTCTCTCGAAACCGAATTCCGCCTCGCTATCAAGAAGCGCGCCGACGAAGAGGCGATCCGGGTCTTTGCCGAGAACCTGCGGCAGCTCCTCCTTGCCCCGCCCTTGGGCCGCAGGAAGGTTCTGGCCATTGACCCGGGATTCCGGACGGGCTGCAAGGTCGCCTGCCTGGACGAGCAGGGGAAATTGCTCCACCACGACCTGATTTCCCCCCACACGGGAGAGAAGGCCCGCAAGGATGCCGCCCGGAAGATGCGGGAGCTTTGCGCCCGCTTTTCGGTCGAGGCGGTGGCCCTGGGCAACGGGACGGCGGGACGAGAGACCGAGGCGTTTCTGCACGAACTCGACCTGCCGGGCGCGCCGTCCGTCATCATGGTCAACGAGAGCGGCGCGTCCGTGTACTCCGCCTCCCGGGCGGCCCGCGAGGAGTTCCCCGACCAGGACGTCACCGTGCGCGGGGCGGTTTCCATCGGCCGGCGGCTCCAGGACCCCCTGGCGGAACTCGTGAAAATCGACCCGAAGGCGATCGGGGTCGGACAGTATCAGCACGATGTGAACCAGAACGCCCTGAAGTCGGCCCTGGACGACGTAGTCGCGAGCTGTGTAAACGCAGTGGGGGTGGACGTCAACACGGCCAGCAAGCAGCTTCTCACGTACGTCTCCGGACTCGGCCCCCAACTGGCGAAAAATATCCTCGACCACCGCAACGATTGCGGCGCCTTCCGCAACAGGAAAGACCTGAAAAAGGTGCCCAGGCTCGGGCCCAAGGCCTTCGAACAGTGCGCCGGTTTTCTCAGAATCCCCGGAGGCGACAATCCCCTGGACGCGAGCGCGGTTCACCCGGAAAGCTATCACGTGGTCGCTCGAATGGCACAGGACCTCGGCTGCCCGCAACAGGACCTGATCGGGGCGCCTGAGCGTCTGGAAAAGATCGAACCGGAGCGCTACGTTTCGGAACATATCGGCCTCCCCACGATCCGGGACATCCTCGCCGAACTGGCGAAACCGGGTCGGGATCCGCGGGAGTCCTTCGAGGCCTTCTCTTTCATGGAAGGGGTAAACGCCATGGAAGACCTGAGGACCGGGATGCGGCTGCCGGGCAAGGTGACCAATGTCACCCGCTTCGGCGCCTTTGTGGATGTCGGCGTCCACCAGGACGGCCTGGTCCACGTAAGCCAATTGGCCGACCGGTTTGTTCGAGACCCTGCGGAGGTTGTAAAGATCGGCCAGACAGTCACCGTGACCGTCTTGGATGTCGACCTCGAGCGCAAGCGGATCGCCTTGTCCATGCGCCGGGCCCCGGACAGGACGCCTTCTGCTCGAGTTACAGCGAAGGGGCCGCCGGAGCAAAGGAGCGGCCCGCGGAAGCCTTCCCGCGGGAAGAAAGAAAGGCCCGAAAGGCCGGAGGCGAAGCTCGACCCGAACAACCCCTTTGTGAGGGCCTTCAAGAAGACAAAATGGCCGTCCCGCTGACCGATCCTGCAAGCCCTCACAAGGGTCTTTCGTCGGGGCATGGACATTTCTTGCGCAGATGTAGGCGGCGCCCGGGTATCGGCGCATCGAACAGGGCGCATGCCGCTTTTGGAAAGGATGGGTAGGTCGTTCATGGGAATACAATCCGCGTCTGCAACGTTCACGAGATACCACATCCAGGACCCCGCCTGGAAGGACTTCTGGGGCACATTGGAAAAAGGCCTCCGGGCAGGCAGCCTGAAAGAGATCACCGCGGGGCACTCCCAGTCGGCCGGCTTCGCCTCCTGGGATGACTTGTTCGATACCTCCTTTGCCTTCGCCTCCTATCACAAGGCAGAGTATGTGGCCTTCCATTTTCGCCTGGACCAGCGAAGGGTCCCCCCGATCCTGGTCAAGCAGTACACCCGGCTGGCCATCGAGGAGTACCGGGACGAACACGAGGGCAAGTGGCCGGGGCGAAAAGAGAGGCAGCGAATACGGGAAGACGTTCTTGTTCAATTGATGGACAGGACGCTGCCCCGGCCCTCGGCCTGTGAGGTTGTCTGGAACACCCGGGGACAGTGGCTGCTCATGGGCACCACGAGCAGGCGCATGCTCGACGCCTCGTGGGAACACCTTGAAACACACCTGCAGATCCACCCCGTTCCCCTATTCCACGTCCAGTGGGCCCTCCGGCTTCTTCCCCCCCGAAGCCGCGAACGCGCTGTACTCACATCCCTCGTATCTCCCGAATCCCACGACGCCTTCTTCGAAGGCCGCTTCCTGGGCTATGAGTTTCTGACCTGGCTTTGGTTTCTTTCCGAAACGGAGGGGGGCGCCGTACGCCTGCCGGACGGCAGGGAGGCGGAGATACACCCGGGAGACATGCTGGTCCTGAGCCTTCCCGACGACGGGAACGAGCGGGTCCGCTGCTCGACCCAGGCGGGCGATCTCCACGAAGCCCGGACGGCCCTTCGGCGCGGCAAGCTCGTCGAGGAGGCCCAACTCTTCATCAAGGTCGGCGAAAACGAGTACGCCCTCAGGCTGGACACGAATCTCTGGGCCCTTCGGGGTCTGAGGACGCCGAAGCAGATGAACGACCCGGGTGAGGGAGACCCGGACGGCCGCTTCCTGGAAAAAATGTATTTCCTGGAAGAGGTCTTTGCCTGTCTGGACACCCTGTACGAGCGATTCCTCCTCATGCGGCTGGGTCCCGAGTGGGAGGGCAAGACAAAACCCCTTCTTACGAAATGGTTCAACGGCCGGGACCGCTGAGCCTTGCGGGGATTACAAACTCCCGCGTTTCCGGTATAATGGGGTGTTTTTCTGCTTCTGTGCCCCCCCTTTGCAAGGAGAAGTTCTGTGATCAACCGTATCGAGGCAATGGAACGTTTCTTCAGCCCCCGCTCGGTCGCTTTTGTGGGCGCTTCGAACAGCAAGCAGAAGTGGGGGGGAATCGTCTTACGCAACCTTCGGAAGGGTGGATACGCGGGCGACATCTACCCGGTCAATCCGAAAGAAAAAGAGGTTCAGGGCCTCAAGGCCTATCCGACCGTGTCCTCGATACCCGGGGACGTGGACCTCGCCATCTTCACGATCCCGGCCAAAGGCATGGTGGATTCCATCTCGGACTGCGTCCGCAAAGGCGTTAAGGCGGGTCTCGTCATCTCGGCCGGCTTCGCGGAACTGGGCGAGGAGGGCCGTACCCTGCAGGCGGAGATGGTGCGAAGGGCCGGGGCCGGCGGGATGGTATTGATCGGGCCGAACGGACAGGGGATCGCCGTTCCGCGGACGAAGCTCTATCCCTGGATGCCCGCCTTCATGCCGGACGCCGGGCCGATCGGCATTGCATCCCAGAGCGGGAGCGTAGCCACCATGCTCTCCCAGAGGCTGGCCGAGTTCGGTTTCGGCTCCTCCAAGGTCGTCTCGGCGGGCAATTGCTCGGACATAGGCTGGCCCGACTACCTCGAATATTTTCGGCAGGACCCCGACACGACGGTCATTCTCCTGCAT
>WFRX01000335.1 GCA_015486285.1 bacterium | reverse complement strand
TGCTGGAGGTGATCGAGGCCCTGCAGGGGCCTCTGACCTTCAACGAGTGCCTGATCGGGCCGGGTGCGTGCAGACGCGAAGGCCATTGCCCGGTTCACCCGGTCTGGCAGCAGATCAAGGACGGTACCGAGCGGATTCTCGCCATGTGGACCTTCGCGGACCTGGCACGGCACGCCCGGTCGACGGACCCCTCCGGGACGTATTTCCCGGTATAGATTGCATTCTCACCGGACAAGGGAGTCGGGATGACCAAAGGATATGTTCACGTCTATACGGGTAACGGCAAGGGAAAGACCACCGCTGCGATCGGGCTCGCCGTCCGGGCGGTGGGCGCGGGCATGCGCGTCTACATCGCCCAGTTCGTCAAGGGGATGCATTACAGCGAGCTTGACGCCCTGGCCCGGTACGCCGACTGCATTACCCTCAAGCAATACGGGAGGGAGTGCTTCATCGAGAGAGCCCCCGAACCGGACGATTTTCGAGCCGCCCGGGAGGGCCTGGAGGAGATGAAGGGCATCATCGCTTCCGGGGACTACCAGATGGTTGTCCTGGACGAGGCCAACATCGCCACCCGCTACAACCTCTTTTCCCCGGAAGAGCTGATCGAACTCATCCGGTCGAAGCCGGAGTCCATGGAGCTTATCATCACCGGCAGGAATGCCGACCCGGGCGTCATCGCAGCGGCGGACCTGGTTACCGAGATGAAGGAAATCAAGCACTACTATCAGAGGGGCATACAGGCCAGGGCCGGAATCGAGAGATAGAACAGCCTCGCTCCACCCCGAATCCGGGAGCCCGATTGCCGTTATGCCCGTACAGACGGAAAAGGGGCATCCCAGATCGCCGGTAGATTGCCACGCCTTCGGCTTGCAGTATCCGCATGGTGCGCCGCGCTCCCCGATTGCTGACCGCCGACCCCTTTGTTCTTTCCCGTTCAACCTTTGACTGTTCCCTTTACTACGGTACGAGCACCGTTCCGCTGCTGTGGCTGAGGACAAAATCCAGCAGGGGCTGAAAGACCAGGTTCTCCCGATGGCCGGGCCGGTCCACGGCCGCGCAGTTGATGTCCAGGTGGTTGTATCCGGGGCAGATGATGGTCGTGAAATCGGTCGAGGCGATGCTGGCACGGTACGCATCCCACGCGGACGGGTCCGGGGCGTCCCCGTGGGGCGCACCGAAGGCGATTACGGGGACGTCCACCTCCGCATTGTGGAACCAGGGAAGTCCCGCCTGCGCATTGAAGGGGGCCCCCGCCGCCCCCATGTCGAGCCGGAGACGGGAGGGGAAGTACCATTCCGTAAAGTTGGACGGGCCCCGGTAGAGAACGCGGGCGAAGTCCTGGATGTCGGTCACCTCTTCGGTCATGGTGGTGTAGAGGGTGGCTCCGTCTGTAGAGAGATAATTCGGATCGGCCGCATTGCCCACCTGGTCGAAGTTCACCCATGAATAGAGGGGGCCGGTACCCAGCGCGTCCGCGGGGCCGGCGTCCCAGGGAATGAAGAGCGAATCCAGGGCGATCCCTCCCAGCCCCAGCGCGCCCGCCACCGAGCCGGGGAAGTCCTTGGCGACCACGGGCCCTCCCTGAAGAAATCCCATGCTTGCCTGAAGCATCTGGACCGGCTGGAAGTTATCGTCCATGAAAACGCCGAGCGCCGCTTCATTCGTATAGCGAAAATCCCGGGCCGAGGGCACGCCGGTGATGAAGTTGCCCACATCCCTCGAGTGGAGAAGCTTGAGCAGGAAATCCACGTCTCCGGAGTAGGGCACCTCGCGAAGCACGGTCGACTCCTCGTCCGGCGCGGCCGCCGCATAGAGGCCCAGGATCTCGAGGAGGTTCATCGCCTCCGGGGTGACGCCGGTGAACATGTCGAGCCTGGGCGCGGCCCCGCTGCGGATATCGGCCACGCGCTGAAAGTAGTCCGCCTCGTCGATGTTGTTGAACTCCTGCAGGTCCGGGTAGAAGACCGGTCCGTCCAGGAGGACGAGGCCCGCACAGTTGCGGAAGCCCGCATCGTCGAGGGTGTTCGGGTCCCCGTCGAAGTCCCACCCCGCAAAGAGCCCGGTCAGGGGGGTCCCCAGGGAGTGGCCGCCCACGAAGATCGTGGCGCTTCTGTCCGCCCGGCTCGGGACCTTCTCCCGGATGACCGTGTACACGTCATCCATGATCAACTTCAGGCCGAACTCGGACACGTATGGCATCTGCCCTTCCTGCAGGAAGCCCGCAAAGGTATTTCCATCGATGCTTGCGCCATGGTAGTAGTAGTCCACCGCGATGGACGGGTCAGGGAGTTCCCCGGCCTCCTCCGCCGCGTTCACGCCGGTCAGGTCTTCCAGGCAGTTCGCCCTCCGGTCCATGGCCCAGACCTCGATGCTTCCCTCGCCGCCGGCCTCGGCCATGGAGACCATCTGCCTGCCCATGTACTCGAATTCGTTGGCCCCGCCCATGTAGCCGGGGAGCAGAACCAGGATCGCGTCCACGGCCTTGGGCTGCCCGTCCGCGGTCTCGGGCCGGTACCGCACGAAGCGGATCCAGTTGCACGGATCGGGCGGCACCCCGTTGTCCTGGGGCGCCGTAGAGGGGATCACCTCCTCCTCCACGATCACCTTCTGCGGGACCGGTTCCCGGACCGAGGGGGAAACAGGGGCCTCCGGGACGGGTCCGCCGGGACTGTAACAGCCGCACAGCAGGGCTGAGAGGTAGATCGATATCAGCCATCGAGCGGTTTGAACGGCCGGGTTCTTCATCGTATGTCTCCTTTTCACATAATCTTTCCGGTTAATCTAACACTATTCTAGTATAGTTGGCAAGTCTTTACGGTTGCATTCCGGGTAACAACTTGCTATAGGAAATTTCGATGTACCCCATGCCTCGCCTGACACGCTTTTCCAGTGGATCACGTGCTGTTGCCGCTCATCTCCCGCGGAGTCGTTTCGCATGTAGCGGACGATCGTGAAGCCATGTGGAAGGGCCTGCTGCATCCCGCCCGTCGTCTGCGTTTGAAGCCGTGCAGGTGACTGTGAACATTCGAAACCACCCCGGGCCGAGACCCGAATCACGAGGAGATTCGTATGAGGAAGAAGGATCCTTATGAACGCCTCTGCAGGTATTATGAGCTGGCCGGCAGGATCAAGCACCGTGACGAATTCAAGCAGGCCCTGAAACAGACGGTTTCCGCCGAGGACCTTGATGTGTTTTTCCTGTTGCCGCCAACGGGACACATTCCCCTTTCCAAATTGAAAAAGAAGTCGAAGGTATCCCCGGACCGGCTCCTTGCTGCATTGAGGAGGCTTGCCTCGGAAGGATTGATCTGGGCGTACGAAGAGGATGGAGAGTACGCCTATGAGCGCGGCAATGTGGTGTTCATGACCGAACAGCAGGTCCGGAAGAAGGAGGAGAGCCCGCAACGGACCGCCTTCGCCCGCTTTTTCGACGGCCTGATCGAAGGCGACCTGGGCGGGTCTCTGGTGACGAAAACGCCCTATTACCGCGTGTTGGCCGCGGAGCCTTCGATTTCGCCGTCATCGCCTCTTCGCACCATCGAAATGAATGCGGACATCCGCGATCCTGCCGGGGCCTTGCCGATCGACATCATTACCGAGATGGTCAGGAAGGACGGCTCCTTGATCGGGGTCGCGGACTGCTTCTGCAGAAAGGCGAGACAGGTGGTGGGAAAGGGTTGCGAATATCCGCTGGAGTGCTGCTTTGTGTTCAATGCGGCGGCCCAGACCCTGATCGAAAACGGGTTCGCCCGCAGGATCGAGTTCGATGAGGCCGTGGAGATCCTGAAGCATTGCGAGGACCTCGGCCTCGTGCACAATGTAGACAACTGCGAAGGGGAAATTCGAAGCCTGTGCAACTGCTGCCCGTGCTGCTGCGTGGTGATGAAGAGCGTGATGAGGGGGGAGACGAATGCAGGGACTCCCTCGCGCTATGTGGTTGATTTCCATGCCGGGAAGTGTACCGGCTGCGAGGCCTGTGTGTCGCGATGTCCTGTCGGCGCGTGGACTGTCGTGGACGGACACGCGGTCGTGGATACGGGCCGATGCATCGGTTGCGGGCTCTGCGCGACTACCTGCCCCGAGGGGGCCGTCCGGATGGTGCTCCGGGAAACCATACGAACGATCCCGAAGAGCCTGCCCAAACTCCAGGGAAAGATCGCCCGTGAGGTACTTTTCGCGTATGCGAAGAGGAAGCTTCTCGGACGCTCCGAATAGGCGCCTATCGGCAAGGGGGGAATTTGAAGCATGAAGGCGGTCATCCGACAGGCCGGGTTCCTGTTGCTTTCGTTGCTGGTCCTCTCCGCCCTGCTCGCGGCCTGGCTGTATTTCGGGCCGAAGCCGGATACCAAGGGGCTCGATCCGTCGGCCTTTGCGGCCGGCCCGAAGGACGACGCGCCCGCCCGCCGGTACGTCAAGGTCATCGACGAGGAGGCGCCTCGGCCGAACGTGGTCGTCATCCTTGCCGACGACCTGGGATACGGCGACCTGGGCGTGCAAGGCGCCCGCGCCATCCGCACGCCCTGTATCGACCGGATCGCGGCGGAAGGGATTCGCCTGACCGATTTCTACGCGGCCGCGTCCACCTGCTCGCCCTCCCGGGCCGGTCTGCTCACGGGCCGCTACCCCGTGCGCAGCGGCTTCAGCACCCCGCTGCAGGCGGCAGGCGACACCTTCGCGCGGAAACTCACCCATCGGGCGGCTATCGTCATGGCCAGGCTCGGCCTGGTGGACATGATGGGCGGCGAAAATATCGTCCACGGGCTGCCTCTTTCCGAGATCACCCTGGCGGAGGCCCTGAAGACGGCCGGCTACCGGACCGCCGCCTTTGGGAAATGGCATCTCGGAGACTTTACGAAGCTGCCCGAATACCACCCCTTCCGGCACGGCTTCGACCGCTTCGCGGGCTTCAACGGATCGAACGACGATTTTCCGGTGGCCTTCTGGCGGGGGGAAGAGGAGATCGTCGAGGATATCGGCGCCGACCAGTCCCGATATACCCGGCTTTTCACCGACGAGGCGATCCGGTTTATCGAAGACTGCGGAGACCGGCCTTTTTTCGTCTATCTGGCCCAGAAGGACCCTCACCTGCCCTTCTTCCCCTCGGAGCAGTTCGCCGGAAAATCGGACGGCGGCCCATACGGGGATGCGGTCGAGGAATTCGACTGGAACACGGGGCGGATCGTGGACGCCCTGCAGCGGCTCGGGATCGCGGACCGGACCCTGGTGATCGTCACGAGCGACAACGGGCCTTGGTTCGAGGGAAGCCCCGGCGGCCTGCGGGGACGCAAGGGACAGAGCTTCGAGGGGGGCTTCCGCGTGCCCTTCGTGGCCTGGTGGCCGGGCAAAATCCCGGCGGGGGCCGTGAGCGACGAGCCGGCCATGGGGATCGACCTGTTCCCCACCCTCCTGGGGCTTGCGGGCCTGAGTCCGCCGTCGGACCGGGCCATCGACGGTATCGATCTCTGGCCGCTCCTCTCCGGCCGGGCCCGGCGCCTGCCCGATCGGGTCCTCTACTTCTTTCACGAATACGACATCGAAGGGATGCGCGTCGGGGACTGGAAATACTTCCGGAGCGTCAGCCACTGGACCTGGCCGCTTCCCCTGGACAAGCGCGATACCTTTGCCGGGCGCATCGCCGGCAGCCGCGACTACACGCCCCCTGGCACCGATATCCGGATTCCCACCCTCGGCACATGGCCCATGCTCTTCCAGGTGCGCCGCGACCGGGATGAGGCTTACAATGTGGCGAAAAAATACCCGGACAGGACACAGAACCTGGGCGCACGGCTGGAAGCGTGGAGGCAGGTCTTTTACAGCAATCCTCGAGGATGGAAATAGCGCGCTTTCGGCTCGTGACGGCTCGGGAAGCTGTCAGTTGGCGAGCTTCGATTCCGCCTTCCTGACCTCGGCGTGCCGGCTCACGCGCTCCCGCGCCTCGTCGATGATGGCGAGGTATCTCGGCTCATGAAACCCGAGCCGCATGAGGGTGCTCTTCCTGGGGATGCCGTCCTGATCCCAGCCCTTTTCTTCATACACGGCGTCGCAGAGCTTCTCATACTGAAGGCGCCGGTACGCCTGGAGCATTGCGAGCTTCTCCGCGTCCGACTTGCCCTCGATTTCCATGCCGGCCGATTCGAGGAGGTACTTTTCGTAGTAGGCCTTCCGGGACTGGAACTCGTTCATGTAGACGGGCGCCATGGCCCGCAGGGGAATCGCATCCTCCTCCCGGGTCCCGAACCCTTGCCGGAGGTTGATGAGCTTGTGCAGGGTGTAGGCCACCTCGGATTCGAAGAGCAGGTCGTCGAAGGCCTTCTCCGTGCCGAGCGTGGCGTTGACGAGTTCCACGTAGTATTCGGCGGTGGGCATGTTCCGCGCGGGTATCTCGGTGAACTGGGCCTCCGGATGTCGCACGTCGATCCATGGGAGCTTGCAGAGCCCTGCAAGGTTGAACCAGGTCCGGAACAGGGGAAACCAGTTCAGCGCGCGCGCCTTCTGCTCGAAGGTGGGCATCTCGTTTCGAATCTGGTCCAGGGCGATGAGCCAGGCCTCGTCGTGCTGGGGGCCTTTCAGGGCAAAACCGTAGCCGCCCTGCTGGGCCAGGGACTCCTTGGTCCCGTACATGGAGAACTCCAGTCCCTTGCACTCCATGCCGAACTTCGAAAGCTCCTCGAAGATGTCCCCGGCATCCTGCCCGGTCCGTTCGGCCGCCCGTTCGGCGACCCACTCCTTCAGATACCGGATTCCCCGGCCTGCGACCGCCCCGAAGCCCCTGCCTTCGCACATGGCGTGGAGCAGGGCCGAGACGTCTCCTTGCTCGCCCCACCGCAGGGCAAGGCCGCCCGTGTCTTCCGCGATCAGGAATCCCTGTTCATAGGCCTCGAACAGGAAGGCCATGGTCACGCCCGCGCTGATCGTGTCTACTCCGTACTCGTCGCAGTACCAGGCATAGTCCATGATATAGTCCGGATCGAAGATGCCGAGATTGGTCACGGCCGCCGCTGTCTCGTACTCCGGCCCGTCCACGGCCACCGTGCGGCCCGCCTGCGGCCCGCTCCCGAGAACGTGGGCGTCGCATCCCTTGGTACAGGCCAGGTTGCAGCCCGGGAAACATCCGTCGGGCACGCCCTGGTTGAAATACCGGTGCTCGAACACGTCGCCGGAGATCTTCGGCGTCTCCTCGGACTGGTTGTATTGGTAGTTGTGGATGGGCAGGATGTAACCGGCGTTCATCATGTCGATGAGCGAGGTCGTTCCCTGCCTTGCCATCCGCATGGCCTTGGGGTCGACCTCCCGGATCACGGACCGCAGTCGCATCCCGGCCTTTCGTAATCGATCGGTGTCCGCCGGCAGGTTGGCAAGGCTCTTGGAACGGTTGCACCGCACCACGATGCCCCATAGGCCCTTGGCCCGCATAACCGTGCCGGTACCGCCGCGACCCGCCTGCTTTGCCCGGGCCCGTCCCCGCTTCGGATCGTAATAGATGCTGTTGAGGCACCCGAAGCGGGTCGTTCCCGCGCCCTTGCCCGTGTTGAGGATGGCGACGTTTCTTGCCTGCCCCTCCCCTTTCCAGGCCTCGAGCTGCTCGTCCGCGTCGAGCAGGGAACCATGCCGGGACGGCGCCTCCCGGAGGCTCACCTCGCCGCTGTCCCCGTCGATCAGGACCATTACGTTCCGATCCGATCTGCCTGTGACGGCGATGGCATCGAAGCCCGAGAGCTTCACCAAGGGGAAGAAATGGCCCCCCACGTTCGAGTCGCAGAAGCTATCCGTCAGGGGGGAGATCGTGCCGGCAATGAACTTGCCCGTGCCCACGAAGGCGGTCTCGCCGCAGAATGGGCCGCCCGCCAGGGCCAGGACATTCTCCGGGCTGTCGAACCGCGTCTCCGCGGTCGTTCCGTCGAAGACGAGCTGGAGACAGTAGCCTCTTCCGCCCACGAGCCTGCGCTTCATCTCCTCCGGAATCTCTTCGATCGAGATGGCGTGCCTGCTCAAATCGATGGTGAGCAATCGATCCGTGTATCCTTTGTCTGCACGGGCCGGGTGGTATCGCGTTGTGCCGAAGGCCTTCATGGTTCCCTCTTCGCCTTGTTTTCGTCTCCGAGATCTGGAAAAAGCAGAATTTCTTATTATATAATGATGCAATCTATTCCGCAATGGCTTTCAAGAAGCGAGGCACAGAAGATGACGGTAGGCTTCCTCGGAGCGATTCGACAGATCACCGGGGTGCGCGAGCAGAGCCTGGCGGTTCCCACGGTGGGGGCGCTTCTCTCCTCGTTGCTGCAGCTCTACGGGGATTCCTGGAAAGAGCATGTCTTTGACGGCGAGGGCCTGATTCCCGGTGTGGTCGTAACGGTGAACGGCATCAACATTCAATCGATGCAAGGGGTTTCCACACCCCTTTGCGGCGATGACCGGGTCGATATCTTCCCCATGTTCGAGGGTGGATGATGGAGTATCGTTCCTTGTCGTTGCGTTCCTGTGCGGGTGCAGCCCTTCAGCGGAGGCCGAGCTTTTTCATGCGGTGATAGAGCGTGGATCGGTCCATGCCCAGGACCTCGGCCGCCCCGCCCCGCCCGCTGATCCGGCCTCCGGTCCGCTCGATGACGTAACGAATGTAGCGGCGCTGCAGTTCGTCCATGGTCGGGCAATCCTCGAAGGTGTGATTCCTCCCCGTACCCGTACCCGCGGGCAGATTCAAGGCCGGCCGCTCTCCGTGCGACAGGAGCACCGCCCGTTCGATCACATTCCGCAGTTCCCGCACGTTTCCGGGCCAGTCGTAAGCAGTGAGTTCCGCCTCTTCGGCTTTGGTGAAAACCGGTTGCGGCCTGCCGAATTTTTTCGCGTACAGGGCGGCGAAGTGGCGGGCCAGCAGGACCACGTCCCGGCCTCTCTCCCGCAAGGGCGGGATCTCCAGGGGCACCACGTTCAACCGGTAATACAGATCGCGGCGGAAACGGCCCCGGGCGACCTCTTCCGCCAGGTTCCGGTTCGTGGCGGCCACCAGGCGGAAGTCGGAGCGGAGAACCCGGTTCGAACCGATCCGGGCAAAGGTCTTCTGTTCGAGGACGCGGAGAAGCTTGCCCTGGATCGCAAGAGGCAGCTCCCCGATCTCGTCCAGGAACAACGTGCCCTCATGGGCCACCTCGAGACGGCCTTTCTTCCGTCGGTCCGCTCCGGTAAACGCCCCCTTTTCGTGGCCGAACAACTCGCTTTCCAGGAGGGCCTCCGGGATGGTCGGCGTGTCGACGATCACGTAGGGACCGCTGTGGCGGCGGCTTTTGGTGTGTATCCTCCTGGCCAGGAGTTCCTTGCCTACGCCTGTCTCGCCCAGGAGCAGGACGATCGCATCCGAGGCGGCGATCCGATCGGCCTGGGAGAGCAGTTGGGCCATCCCGCGGCTCCGGGCCACGAACGCCCCCTCATCAAAGGATTCGGTCTGGATCGTCTTTCCCCGCGCCTCCCGGGATTTGCCTTCCAGAAGCCGCGCGTACGTCAAGATGCGGTCGATAAAAAGGCTCATATGCCGGACCATTCGAACGAGCAGAGGGCCGTCGAGGAAGTCGAAGCAGTCCTCCAGGTAGGAATTGTCGTGATAGAGAACGCCCTGGAGCGTACCGCCTACATCCACGGGCAGGCAGAGGATCGAGAGCACGGCCTGTCCGGGCCGGTTTGAGTCGGTTGTTTTCGGGCGGACGAGCAGGGGCCTCTGTTCGCGGAAGGACTGGAACACCAGTGCCAGGCTCGAGCGGAAGGTCTCCGAAGCGACCTCCTTCTCGGTCAGGTTGATGCCGGCATACAGGGTAGGCGCTCCGGTCTGCTTGCCGCCGGGAAACCAGAACAGCCCCCCGCGCTCGGCCCCGAGGAAGTGGTTCGTGGCCGCTACCGCGCGCCGGAGGATCTCGTTCAGGTCCGAGCTGGGAATGAAATCTTCCATCATCTCGAGGAATCTCTGGAAGACCGATCCCCGCCCCTCGGGGCCTCCTTCACGGGCGCGGTCCTGCTCCGGGGCGCCGAGCAGGTATCTCAAGTCGTCCGGGAAGAACTCATCGGCATACCCCGACAGTTCCTGCCATGCCTTCTGGACGAGTTCCCGGGCCCGCCCGCGCTGCCCCTTGCCGAGTTCCACCCGGGCCATCTCCAAGCGAGTCTTTGCCAGTTCCATGGGATCGCCCGAAGCATCCAGGCAGGCCATGCTTTCCTCGAGAAAGGCAAGGGTCCGGTCGGCGGCCTCTCCTTTGCTCATGGCCCCCCGCGCCCGGAGCCGAAGGGCTACGCCGCGCATGTGAATGCTGGGCTCCGCGAGAACGCGCTGAACCACCGATCGGTATTCCAGACCGGGGATCCCTTCGTAGCCCAGCCGGTCGATCTCAAAGAGCATCTCCAGGACCCAGGGAGTGCCGTACTGCCGAACGATTCCGGACCGGGCGCTCTCTTCTATGGCCTCGGCAAAGGTATCGCGGGCTTCCCGAAGACGGCCATCCAGGAAATAATGAAAAGCGAGTCCCCCCTTGGCCCAGTAAAGGCCGAGAGCGTTGCTGCTGCCGGCGGCGTCCTGGAGGGCGCTGTAGAGGTGGTAAAGGCCGTCCCGCTTCTTCCTGGCCATGAGCAGCACGTTGCCCAGCAGGGATCGGAAGATGGTTGCCAGGCCCTGCTGGCCGTCACGTCGGGCGTTTCGCCAATGGTTGTCCAGAATCCCGATCGCCTCGTGGTAGCGTCCCAGGAATGCGGCGCAGAAGCTCATGAATACAGGCGTCAGGGGGTTCCGCAATCGTTCTGCCCGCGTTTCGAGCGACAGCGCGGCGCGCTCGAAGTGCCCCCAGGCGCCCCGAAAGCGACCCTCCATAAAGAACAGGAGCCCCAGGAATTCGGCGGACTGGGCGAGAATGTCCTCGTCGCCGAGTTCCTCCACGGCCTCCTGCCCCGAGCGGAGGGCGCGGTATGCCTCTTCACGCAAGTCTGCAAAATAGAAGTACCGGCCGAGATGGAGGTCGAGCAGGGCCCGGGACCGCCTGTCTCCGAGTCGATCCGCGCAGGCCCTGGCCTTTTCCAGGAGAGGGGGAACCTCTGTGAACTCTTTTCCCAGGGCAAAGCATACGTGGGAAAACTCCAGGCTGGAGGCAATGCAGGCCGCACCGGCCTCCCTCGAACCCTTCACGGCGTGGTAGTGCCGGGCAGCCCGTTTGAAGCGTTTCATGGCGGCGTCGTACGCGCCGTCCTGCAGGGCCTCGCGGGCCAGGCCCTCTTCGATCCCGCCCGCCTCCTCGATCCTGCCCGCCTTCGCGAAGAGCCCGGCGGCCGTGGACGGGTCGATCCGGGGCAGCAGATTCGCTTCCGTGAGGGCTTGCGCCAGGCCGGAGAGCCTCTCCCGGGTATTGATCTCCTCGAGCCGGCGCCTGACCGCCGGGGGAAGTTTCGGTGCGAGACAGAACAGGTCCCCATCCATCTTCCGGATGAGGCCGAGCCCTTGGGCACGGTTCAGCAAATCGAAGAGGGGTCCGGGCATGAGAGGCGCGAGCGTACCGGCCAGGTCGATGGGAACGGGACCGCCCAGGGCCTCGAGCACGGCGAGGAACGCCCACTGGTCGTCCGTGAATTCGGTCGGTTCGGGGTTCATGGAATCCTGTATACTCGTGCGCCGAGAGGTTTCTGGAAGCCTTACGCGCATCGGAGGCATCGGGCCCCGCCGGTAGGTCCAGTCTAGTCTGGACCGGCCCCGCAAGTCAACGAGGTGTTTGTATATGAACAGGGGATTGGTGAAATATAAACAATCGACCAGGGTCGACTCGGGGGGCTCCATGCTACTTCCCTGATGTCCAAAGAAATTTTCGGCAGGCCTTCCCTGGCATCGGGATTGCTCTTACAGCCCTCATGACGATCGTCTCCCTGCGGTGAGACAGGGTGTTCCCCTTGGTGAATCCGAGGAACCATCGAGAAGGCGGAGGCATTTCATGCCAAGCGTTCACAGCAAGGAATTCCCCTGGCAGGCCGATGCGGACAGGAACAGACGCGACCACGTGGTGGAGGCGGGGAAGCTCATGATGAGCGCTTCGCACACGGCGCCCACGTCGGGCGGCATCGACAATCTCGAGACGGAGCTGATCTGGGGCGAGAGGGAGCTGGGGGCGCTTGCCGACAAGATGGACGAACTCTCCTGCCTGCCCCAGAACAAGGGAACCGGCGAAATGTTCCGAACCGAGGCGCAAATGGTCCGGGAATCGGACTGTGTCCTGGCCCTGGGCAGCTTCCGGGCCAGGAACATGCCCGTCGGGGCCGACTGCGGCCTTTGCGGGGGGGC
>WFRX01000334.1 GCA_015486285.1 bacterium | reverse complement strand
CTCAGGGGCTCAGCCCCTCTCCCCCCCCCACGTGGCCATGGCAGATGCCCTGGCCGCCTGGATCCCGGGATGGATCTATCTCCTTGCCCCCCCCTTTCACGGCCCCTTCGGGACCGGGCCCTGTCTCCGCTTCTTCTCCTCTGTCCGCTTCCATCTCCGCATCCTGGCTCGTATCTCTTCCTCTCTCCGTTTCATGGCCCCTTCGGCTTCCTTTCGCGTGATGAAGCCGTCCTTGTTCCCGTCCGCCGCATCGAAGCGTTCGTTCGCCTTCCTGCGTTCGTATGCCAGGTATTCGGCGCGACTGATCCTGCCGTCCCCGTTCGCATCCATCTCCTCGAATCGCCTCTCAAGAGCGGCCATGGCGGCCCTGGATGCCGTATCGCCGCGCACCGGAGGGCCGGGCATCAGCAACGCCGTCACGGCTGCGATCAGCACGATCACGCCCGGATTCATCATTCATCCCCCTTCCTTCCAAGGCGGTTCCCGGACACCGGTCCCGGGTCAACGAACGGGACCTGATCAGCTTGCCTCCTTTCGCAGGAAGGAGAGCCAAATGCCGCGCGCCAGGAAGATCAGGAGACAAAGGGCGCCCACGGCAAAGATCACATCGGGAATGAGCCGCATCCAGCTGAAGGTCCGCATCATCGCACCCGATGTGATCTCCGGGCTGCGGGCATACCAGAGGCCCGACTTGACCGCATGGTAGAACTGGTAGAACCCGGCCGGGATCAGGCTGAAGACGACCATCGCCGCCAGCCCCCCGTTCAGGCCCCAGAAACTCCATTTGAGCAACCCGTCCGACCAGGAACGGCGGGTCAGGATAGGGCGCACCGAGAAAAGCATCAGCGAAATCGCCAGTAGCCCATAGACGCCGAACAGGGATGCGTGCGCATGAAGGGGGGTGGTGTTGATACCCTGGCTAAAGTACAGAACGATGGGAGGGTTGATCAGGAATCCGAATACCCCGGCGCCCACGAGGTTCCAAAAGGCTACGGAGATGAAAAAGGTAATCGGCCATTTATAGGCATAGTCCCGGCCTCCCGCCTGGATCACCCGAAGGTTGTGGACCACCTCGAACCCGAGAAGGGTGAGGGGTACGACCTCCAGCGCCGAGAAGACGGCTCCCAGGGCGATAATCGGCGTAGGGGCTCCCGTCCAATACAGATGGTGAAACGTTCCGATCACGCCGCTGCCCAGGTACAGGAAGACAATGAAATAGGTCGTTCTCAGCGCGAACTTCTTACTCACCGCGCCGATCTGGGAAAGCAGGAAGGCCATGATCACGGTGGCAAAAACCTCGAAGAACCCTTCCACCCAGAGATGCACCACCCACCACCGCCAGTACTCCGCGTTAGACACATGGCTCCCCTTCCCGTACATCAACCCGGCCATGTAAAAGAGCGGGATGCTCACCGCGCTGTAAAGCAGCATGTGCGTGAGCCCCCCGGCGTCCTCTTCCTTCCGGATCGCGGGCAGGATGGCCCGCACTACCAGTGCGAGCCAGATGATCATCCCGGCGATGAGGAGCAGTTGCCAGACCCGTCCCAGTTCGATAAATTCATATCCCTGGTGCCCCAGATAGAACCCCTCTCCACCCATGTGTCCCGTCACGGAAAGCCAGGTACCGCTCAGCGCGCCCAGCACGTCGATCACCACCGCAACGAAAAGAACGCCCACGAGCAACGCCTGCTTCTTCGGTTCCCGCCCCACAAAAGGGCCGATGAACAGCCCGGCGGCGAGGAAACAGGTGGCGATGAAAAAGATCGCCAGCTGCAGATGCCAGGTGCGGGCCGCGGCATAGGGCAGGATCTTTGCCAGGGGAATTCCAAAAAAATAGGTCCCTTCAACGGTAAAATGCGCGGTGAGAGCGCCCAGCCCGATTTGTATGACAAACAGTACGATCGCCACCAAAAAATAGGGCAGGGTCATCTTTTGACTCGCCGTGGGGGCCGGCTCAGGGAATTCCTTGAGGAGTTGGGAGTCATGGTCGTACTCCCGGATATAGCGGAGATACAAGAAGAGGGCCGCCGCAATCCCCAGGATGAGAAGAATCACGCTGACAATGGACCAGATCAGAGCACCCGGTAGAGGCAGATTCCCAACCAGGGGATCGTAAGGCCAGTTGCTCGTGTACGTGTAAGGCTTGTCGGGCCTGAGGGTTCCGGCCGCCCAGGCCAGCCAGGCGAAAAAGCTCGTCACCTGCCGACCCTGTTCCGCGCTCTTCACGATACCGGGTTGAAGGCCCATACGCTCGTTTCCCTTTTGGAAAAGCCCCGTGTAATAGCCCGCCAGCGCCTGAAAGGCTTCGGCCTGGTAGGGCGTGAAGAGCAGAACACCGGTTGCAGGGTCGTACCGGTTGGGCCGGATCTCCTCCTGAACGAGGGCGCTGAGCCGGGCCCGCGCAGGAGGGGCCAGGGCCTCGAATTCCTGCTGGGAGAACTGCGCGGCTCGTTCGGGGCTCAGGCCGTGATACCGGGCGGCAATGAACAATCCCATCCTGTGGAGAAAATCCGCCGACCAGTCCGGGGCCAGATAAGAGCCGTGCCCCCAAATGGACCCGATATGCTGCCCGCCCCTGCTGAAGTAGTAGTTCTGCCCCTCGCCGACATCGGCGGCGGTGAAAATCGTCGTTCCGGAAGGGGTCTGCACCCTTGCCGGAATGGGCGGCTTTTCCTTGTTGATCATGTGGCCGCCCAGAATGAGAACACCGAAGGTAAGAGCGAGCACAAACAGCAATACGGCCCTTAGTTTCTGATTTTCCATAGGAAATCCTCTCCATGTTGTTTGCTACGTCATTACCTTGACCACGGATCTATATCCGGCCTTTCGGGCTCGAACCGGATCCGGGACTCGGCCACCTGGATAAGACACGCCAACGGTCAGGGCATCGTCGAAGTCGTCTCCCTCGAATTTCCCAAAATCCCGTATGCAATCCTGTCACGAAGGCAGGCCTTTGACAAGCAAATTCTTCTCTTCTCCTACCGCAGCGCCGCAGGGAAAGGCCCTGTTTGCGATTTCCCTCTTGTCTGTGGCATAACCTTGTCACCCCGGACTCTCACGGAGAAGACATGGACCCGTCGATTCTGCACTGGATCGTGGACGAACATGCCTTGGCCGATCTTGTCGGAGGCCTGCCGGCCCTGGGGCTGGTCGGCCTGATCGCCGCCTGCATCTTCGTCCTCTCCAAGGGGGCGGGATGGATGATCGACGGCGCCGTGCATCTCGCTGTACGCACGGGCCTGCCCAAGATCGTCATCGGCGCCACGATCATCTCTCTCGGCACAACCGCGCCGGAAGCCTTCGTTTCCGTCATGGCGGCCTGGATGGGCAATGCCGGCCTCGCCCTCGGCAACGGTGTCGGCTCGATCATCTGCGACACCGGGCTGATCTTCGGGCTGACCTGCCTGTTGTCCACGGTCCCTGTCAACCGCTTCATCCTGAACCGGACGGGCTGGGTCCAGGTGGGCGCTGCGACGCTGCTGGTGGCGATCTCCTGCGTCGCCCTGGCAACACAACCGGAGCCGCCCATCTTGCACCGATGGGTGGGATTGCTTTTCCTCTTCCTTCTCTGCGGCTATCTGTACGCCACCTATCTGTGGGCGAACAACGGCGCGGCCGTGCTGCCGACGGAGATCAAGTCCGATGGGGAGAAACCTGCACCCCTCTCCAAGGCCCTTCTCGAATGCCTGGCGGGCTTAGGCCTGGTGGTGGCGGCCGCCCGGCTGCTCGTCCCCTGCGCTTCCGAGCTCGCCCGCCGAATCGGGGTCCCCGAGGACGTCATCGCCGCCACGATGGTTGCCTTCGGCACATCCCTGCCCGAACTGGTGACCGCCATCGCGGCGGTCCGGAAGGGGCATCCCGAGATTACGGTCGGCAACATCGTCGGCGCGGATGTCTTGAACTGCCTCTTCGTCATCGGCGCCTCCGCCACGGCCAGGCCTCTGGAGATTCCGTCCAACTTCTTCCTCTTTCACTTCCCTGCCATGCTCTTCATCCTCTATTCTTTCCGGACCTTCATCACGATGAACAAGGGCGGGGTGTTCAAGCGCTGGCAGGGCGCCTGGCTCCTCGGTATCTACCTCGCCTATCTCTTCCTCCAGTACGGCTTCAATATCGGCAAACCGGTCTGACCGAACGTCCCCGCCCACTGTCACCGGGGCTTGGCGCCCCGCACAACGACAAAGGACCCTTCCCCATATCCCGGCTTCACCCGGTCGGCCTTTGTCATCTCGGCCGGGTGCCGAAAGATCGTCTGCCGGAACACGAATTCTCCAAAACCGGCCTCGGACAGGTAGAAGACGACATCGTCTGTGGAGAAAAAGGTGGCATCACGATAAAACACGTCCTCCTCGCTGAGCTGCTCATAGGTCCTTCCAAGCGGGCTGACGCGGTCGATGAAGCCGATCAGGATGTGGCCTCGAGGACGAAGCACGCGATAGGCTTCTCGAAACGCGAGATAGACATCGTCCAAAAAGCAGATCGTTACGACCATCAGCAGATAGTCGAGGCTGCCGTCCTCGCAGGGGAGATCCTCGGCGACGCCGGGCCGCACATCGATCCCCCTCTCGACGGCCAGCCGAGCCATGGCGCGTGACGGCTCGATGCCCGCACCCACGCCCAGGGGGCCGGCAAACCGCCCGGTCCCCACCCCGACTTCCAGGCCTTTGCCCCTTGCCGGAAGAAGGGCTTTCACCGCTTCGAGCTCCGACTCATAGGCCCAGGGATAGCGGTCGAACCAGGCTTCGTACCTTCCCACATTCTCTTCGAAGGGCCGGATCTTGGGCATGCGATTCCCCGGTTCCGGCTACAGGGCATCGCGAAGGTAGACGCACAAGTCGGCGAGCCGATTCGTATAGCTGCCGTACTCATTGTCATACCAGCCGAAGATCTTCGCATGGGTGACCGGCACGCTTACGACCGAATCCGCGAGTCTGTCCAGAACCCCTTGAGAGAGGCCCGGGACCTCTTTCAAGTCCACGGACAAGAACCCTGTCCGGGTGTGCGTCTCGCACGCCTCGATGATCACGGCCGCCGGATCCCCAATGAGATCCGAGGAGACATTCTGTTCCAGGGTGAAACGGAGCAGCCCTTTCTGCTTCCCCTGCGCCGCCTCCCGGTAAAGGCCGTTGAGCACTTCCTTGGTGATGTTGCCGCTCCCGTCGTCGAGGAGCTTCGCCTGGAAGGTCACATTCAGGATGAGCAGGGATTCCGTGGGGATCGGAATCCTCACGGAATCCGCCATGAATCCGATCTTCCTCACCTCGGGGATCACCTGCTCCAGGGCCCGGGCCGCTCCCGTGGAAGTAAGAATGATGTTGTTCAGGATGCTTCGCGTCTTGCGCAAATCACGGCTGCCCGCCTGGGGCACGGAGTCGAGCACACTCTGCGTATTCGTGGCCGCATGGATCGTAGACAGGGACGCAGTCATGAGGGTCTTGGATTGAAAGTGTTCCAGCAAGGGAAGGATCATGTGCGCAAGGGCCGTGGTCGTACAGGAAGCGGCGGACACGACGGCATGCTGTTTCGGGTCGAATTGCGTATGGTTGATCCCGTAAATCAGGCTGGTCGCGTCCCCGGGCATCCCCCCCGACCGGTCCTTGATCTTGAAGGGCGCCGAATTGACCACGACACGGGCGCCCGCATCCAGGTGTCCTCGAATCGAGCCCTTCGGATGATCCGCAGGCACGGTCGGATCCACGAACTTCCCCGTACATTCCACGACGATCTCCGCGCCGAAGTCGCGCCAGGGGATATCCCTCGGGTTGCGGTTTTCACGCAGGATGGTTACGGGGATTCCGTCGATATTCAGTTCCCCGGACTGCTCGTCGACGACTTCGATGACCCGCTCCGCCCTGCAGCCGTGCAGAAACCGATGCAGGGGCCCGTAGGTGGAGTCCTTTTCGATCAATTCCGCCACGTCATGAAGGCTTCGGCCGACCGGCCTGCCCTGGTTGACGATAATCCGGTTGAAGGCCTTCCTCCCTATGTGGTTCCACAACGTCAGCTTTCCGATGCGGCCGAGGCCGTTGATCCCGAGGACACGGCCCGTAAGCCCTGTTTCCGGTAAGGGTGCGTTCATGGTTTCTCCTTTCGGGCGATCATGAAGTCCTTCTTTCATTCGCCAGAGATCGATTCCGCCTTACGCCTGGCCGCTTCCTTCGTGGACCGGCATCGTTTCGTGCCGGCCGAGATAGATAAAGCCGTTGTGGCCGTCGAGGGAGATCCAGTCTCCGCTCTTGATGACATGGTTCCGGATAACGCTTCTCCCCAGCCTTTCGGTTACCTGGAGCTGCCGACAGCCGACCACACAGGTCTTTCCGAGCCGGTAGGCCGCCACCGCCGCATGGGAGGTGCCCCCGCCTCGCGCCGTGAGAACCCCGTCCACTTTGAGCATCATGCCGATGTCATCCGGAACGGTATCGGGCCGCAGCATGATCAGCGGTGCGCCCGGATACCGCTTCCGAAACAGGTCGGCCTCTTCGATCCGATGCACGGCGATACCGGCCATGGCCCCGCCGCCGACACCGATGCCGGTACCGACCAGACTTGCCCGGAGCTTGGGAGTCGGCACAAAGACTTCAAGTCGCTTCTCGTCCTGCGGCACCATATCTCTCGTCTGGAGAACAAAGAGGGCTCCCGGTTCAGGGCCTTCAAAGGTGAATTCAATTTCCTGGTGATTGAATCCCCGCCTGTAGACGAGCTCTTCTGCGAGTTCCTTCAGGCGCAGATAGATCGCGGGGAATTGCGTCTCGAGTGTCTGGTCGGTCCCGAGTTTTTCCGTAATCCTCTGCTGGTTGGATATCGGGTAGGTCGCCACCAGTCCCGAAACCACGTCCTCCCCCTGTGCGCAGACCATGTAGTCGCCGTAAAGGGCCACCAGGGAATCGGTTGTCTTCGGGTTCCTCGTGAAGACCACACCCGTACCCGATTCCGTGTTGAGGTTCCCAAAGACCATTTGTTGGACCACGACGGCCGTGCCCCACTCATCCGCGATCTTCATCGCATGACGATACAGGGTGGCCGTCTCCGACTTCCACGAATCCAACACCCGGAAAATCGCGGTCTCCAGTTGCTCCCAGGGGTCCAGCGGGTACGGGACGGAGGCCTCCTGCAGCAGCCTCTTGTACGCGCAGGCCACCTCTTTCATCTGCGCCGGGAGAAGCTCTCTCTTGTAGGTTGCACTGTAGATCCGCTTCGTTGTGGACATGACCTCATCGAAACGGTCTCGGG
>WFRX01000333.1 GCA_015486285.1 bacterium | reverse complement strand
CGCCCTCGGCATGACCAACGAGGGCCTGCAGTGGAGCTTCGACATGAAGTTAACCCCGGACATGTTCACCCCGGCGGCAGTCCGCAGGATGGGACGTCGATAAGCGAACGGTAGAGTCGGACCGGCGAAGGGGGGTTTCATGAAACAACCGATGGGAAGCATCTTTGTACGGTGGAAATCGCGGAGGGGCTATGCGGCCGTGGCGGCGGCCGCCATCCTTGCCGTCTGTATCCTCGCGCCTGTCGTTCGGGCGGAGGCCGGGACAGACGACATCGAGTGGTCTGAGCCGGCCCGGCTCGCGACCAAATCCCTGCTCCTCGACGTAACCGAGGCGGGCGGCCGCATCTTTGTGGTTGGAGACCGCGGACAGATCCTCCTGTCCGACGACGGGGGGGCTACCTGGACGCAGGCCCGGGTGCCCACGAGGAGCATGCTCAACGCCGTAGCCGCCGTCGATAAAAACAACGCCTGGGCGGTCGGCCACGACACGGTGATCGTCCACACGAGCGACGGCGGCAAGACCTGGGATCGCCAGTACTGGGCCCCGGAAGAGGCATGCCCGCTCTTTGATGTCTGGTTCGAAAACGCGAACCACGGCCTGGCGGTGGGGGCCTACGGCTATGTCCTGGTGACGGACGACGGCGGCAAGGCCTGGAAGCGGCTGAACGTGGACAAAGAGGAACGGCACTGGTACTCGATCGCGGAGACGCCGGACGGAACGCTCTTCGTGGCCGCCGAATTCGGCACCGTATTCCGATCGGATGACAAAGGGATGACCTGGGAAGCCCTTCCCACGCCTTACGGGGGCACCTATTTCGGTGCGCTGGCCCTCAAGGACGGGGCCCTCCTGATCTTCGGGATGCGGGCAAAGATCTTCCGCACCGTCGATGGCGGCCGGACCTGGACGCCGATCAAGGTGGATACGACCGACGGCCTTCAGACCGGGCTCCAACTGGCGGACGGGACCGTGGCCATTGGCGGCCTGGGCGGGGCAGTGCTCTTGAGCAAGGACGACGGAAAAAGATTCGAGACGACCCACCGCCCGGACCGGTTGGGCATTTCATCCATGATCCAGCTTGAAAGCGGGGGGCTGATCCTGGTCGGCGAAGAGGGGATTCACCGGGTCGAGAAGCTGCCGTAGGATCTCCATTCTACTCCAGACAGGTATATTGAGCGGGGCGCCATGAGAGAAAAAGCAGTTGCCGTATTGGAAGGCATCATATTTGCTCACAGGAAGCTGATACTCGTTCTGTTCGGCCTGATCACCCTGGTCATGTGCTACCAGGTGACCCAGATCAAAATCGATGCAGGGTTCGAGAAGCTCCTGCCTCTCAAACATCCGTACATGAAGACCTTTCTTAAATACCGGGAGCAGTTCGGAGGGGCCAACCGCCTCCTGATCGCGGTCCACACGAAGAAGGGGGACATCTTCACGCCCGAGTTCTTCAAGGTGTTCGAGGAAATCAGTGACGCGGTCTTCTTCCTGCCGGGCGTCAACAAGGCCACGGTGCAGTCCATCTTCACGCCCAACGTTCGTTTCGCCGAGATCGTGGAGGGAGGGTTTGCCGGCGGCAATGTGATCCCGGCGGAATTTCGGCGGACCCCCGAATGGCTGGCCCGCGTTCGAGAGAACATCCTCAAGGCCGGGATCGTGGGCCGACTCGTGGCCAATGATTTTACGGCCGCCATGGTCACCGCCCAGCTCGTCGAGATCGATCCGGAAACGGGCAAGAAGCTCGATTACCTGCAGGTCGCGCGAAAGCTGGAGACGGATATCCGCGACAAATTCCAGAACGAAGACGTGGATATCCACATCATCGGCTTTGCCAAGATGATCGGGGACATTGCGGAGGGAGCGGCCGGTGTGGTCATGTTCTTCGGCGTGGCCTTTCTCATAACCTGGGCCCTGGTCTACGTGTTCACGCGCTCCCAGCGGCTCACCCTGCTGGCCCTTGCCTGCTCGGTGACGGCGGTCATCTGGGACCTGGGCATCCTGCGGCTCTTGGGATTCGGCATCGACCCCATGTCGATCCTGGTTCCCTTTCTGGTGTTCGCCATCGGGGTTTCCCACGGCGTCCAGATGGTCAACGGCGCATCCTCGGAAATCCAGAAGGGCGCGGACAGCCTGGCTGCGGCAAGGGGGGCCTTCCGCCGCCTCGTGATTCCGGGCAGCGTTGCCCTGGTCACGGACACGATCGGCTTCCTGACGATCCTGCTCATCGACATCCGGATGATCCAGGAACTGGCTCTGACGGCGAGCCTCGGGGTGATGGTGATCATCCTTACGAACTTGATCCTCCTGCCGGTTCTCCTCTCTTTCATGAATCTCAAACAGGGCTTCCGGGAACGCATGGTCCATGCCGCAGAAAGACGAGAGCGGCTCTGGTCGGTCATGGCCCGGGTCACACAGAAGAAGCCGGCCCTCGCCATCATCGTCGTCGCGGCCCTTCTGCTGGCCTTCGGGATGTACGAGGCCCCGAAGATGCAGATCGGGGACATGCAGGCGGGCGTGCCCGAGTTGCGCCCGGATTCCCGATACAACCGGGATGCGGCCTTTATCGTGAGTAAGTTCTCCATCGGCGTGGATATCCTGACGACCATTGCCGAGACCGTTCCGAACGGCTGCGTCGAATACGACGTCATGAGCAACATAGATCGATTCCAATGGCGGGTCGTCAATGTGCCGGGCGTGCAGTCCACGCTCTCCATGCCCCAGGTGGTCAAGACGATCAACGCCGGCTGGAACGAGGGTAACCTCAAGTGGCGTGTCCTGCCTCGCAAGTCGATCACCCTGGTGCAGTCCGTCAGCCCGATCGAGACCTCCACCGGGCTCTTGAACGGCGACTGCAGCGCCATGCCGGTGATGGCCTTCCTGCAGGATCACAAGGCGGGAACGATCAACCGGGTGATTGCCGCCATCGAAGGGTTCGCGAAAGAGAACGATTCCGACCGGCACCGGTACCGGCTCGCGTCAGGCAACGTGGGCGTGATGGCGGCCACCAACCAGGTGGTGGAGGCCGCACAGGTTCCGATCCTGCTCTGGGTCTATGCGGCCGTTGTCTTTCTCTGCCTGATCACCTTCCGGTCGGTGCGGGTCACGCTCTGCATCATTATCCCCTTGAGTATCGTCTCGGTGCTCTGCTATGCCCTGATGGCCCTGCTCGGCATCGGGCTGAAGGTCAATACCTTGCCCGTGGCGGCCCTGGGGGTGGGCGTGGGCGTCGACTACGGGATTTACATCTTCAGCCGTGCGGTGACGGCGATGGGGGAAGGGGCGAGCCTGCAAGAGGCCTATCTCGAGACCCTTCGGACCACCGGCGCCGCCGTCCTCGTCACGGGGCTCACCCTGGCCATCGGGGTGAGCACCTGGGTCTTCTCGGCCCTGAAGTTCCAGGCGGATATGGGCCTGCTGCTCTCTTTCATGTTCCTCGCGAACATGCTTGGCGCCCTTCTCCTGCTGCCGTCCCTGGCGTACTTTATCATCCCGACGAAAAAGAATTGAGAAGGGCTGCGAGCAAAGCTGAGCAACACCTGAAAAAGCAAGTCGGCTTCCTGGGCCTCCTGGCGATGTGCGTGGGCCTGAACATCGGGGGGGCCCTGTTCGCGCTGACGATGAAGGCCGCCGGGTTCTGCGGGCCTTCCCTCCCCCTGGCGATGCTGATCTCCGCCGTTCCGATCCTGCTGGCCGTGGCGCCCTACGTGACCTTGACCTCGGTCATCCCCACAACGAGCGCCAGCTACCGGTACTCCCAGCTTTTCAGCCCGTCCCTGGCGGTCGTAAGCCTCTTTACGCTGCTGGTCTGCATGCTTATCGGGGGACAGCCCCTTTTCGCCCTGGGCTTCGGCAAATATCTGCACGCCATCGTTCCCCTGGATCCCATCTGGATGGGGATCGGGGTTCTGACCCTCTTCTACGTGATCAACCTGATGGGCGTGAGGCTGACGGCATGGATCCAGACCGGCCTGTTCTTCGCGCTCCTTTCCGCGCTGATGCTCTACATCTGCCTCGGGCTCCCCGCGGTCAGGCCGGAGAACTTCTCGGCGCCCTTTCCCAACGGTCTGGGGGGGCTCCTCGCCGCGGCGGGACTGCTGTTCACCTTCAGCGCAGGAGGCATCTTCGTCATCGACGTCGGGGGCGAGGTCCTGCAGGCGGGAAGAACCTTCGCCAAGGCCCTGCCGGCGGGCATCGGCATCGCCGTGCTGCTCTATGTGCTCATAGGCGTTGCAACGATCGGTGTGGCGCGCGGATCGGACCTGCAGGGGGAATCCTTGATCGCGGTGGCCGGCCGTTTTATGGGCGGACCCGCGCTGGTCTACTTCATTGTGGGAGGAGCGCTGGTCGCCTGCGCAACCTCGATCAATATCGTCTTCACCATCATGTCCAGGGGGTTCCTCGTGGTCTCCCAGGACGGCCTGCTGCCGGCCTTCCTAGGGAAGGTGAACCAGCGATACGGCACGCCGCACTGGGGCCTCACGGCGGCCTATCTGATCTGCGTCGCGGCCCTGGTCGGCATCCCGTCGCTCATGTTCTTCGGGTCCATGCTCAACCTCGGGCTCATTCTCGCCATCTCTGTGGTCACCCTCTCAGGATTCGTCTTTCCGAAGCGCTACCCGGAACTCTTCGAGAGGGCCTCGATGCCCTTTTCCGCGCGGACCCTGCGGATCATCTGCGGTGCGATCCTTTTTCTGAATGCGCTGATCTTCGCCTTCTTCACGGTAGCCATCGGAAAGGCCGCGATTGTCTTTTTGGCTGTCGTCCTGGCAAGCTGCCTGTATGCGCTGTCGCAAAGGCGGTCCCTGGCGAAGATCAAGGAACGCCTTGCCCTGTCCGGAGGGTGGAATGGAGCCCCCCTTCCGTGGATGGAAGAGGGGAAACCGGGGTGCCTTCAGGATATTGCGAGGAGGTGAAACCGACGCTGCAATCTCCCGGCTGCGGAAGCGGGTTGAGCCCGGGCGAACCGGCAAGGCTCGAAGAGGCGCGAACGAACCTTTCGTACGAGGCCCTGGCGGGAGACGGAGGCCGGTACGGGAAACCGCATCCTCTGGGCGAGGCCGGCATGCCCCCTGCGGAGTGCGCCGAGGGGACCCTGGAGGCGATGGTCAAAGGAAAGCATGAGGTCCTCGTGGGCAAGGGCACACCGATCATCGGCACGTACGTGAAGCGATGGTCGCCTTCGCTGTTTACGCGACGGGTGAGGAAGGCGCAGGTAATCTAGGGTATGGACATTCATATCTTCTCTCTCGCCTTGATTGTCTTGCTTGCCTACATCACCCAGGCCATGACCGGTTTTGGCAGCCTGATTATTGTGGTTACGCTCGGGTCGCACCTGTATCCGATCAAGTTCCTGTTGCCTGTCATCGTACCCCTGGACATACTCGTCAACACGTACATCGTCGCAAAGTACGCCGCCGATGTGGACAGGCCCCTGCTCTTTTACAGGATCGTCCCCCTGGTGGGCGTCGGTCTCCTGACCGGGATCGCCATCTTCCAGTTTGTGCAGGGGGCGCTGCTGAAGAGGAGCTTCGGCGTACTGGTAACCCTTCTCTGCCTTCGCGAGATCTACAGCCTGCTCGGAACCACCGCACCCCAGAGAGCGCTCACGAGGATCAAGTATGCAGCCTCGGTCTTTTCCGCCGGGATCGTGCAGGGGCTGTTCGCCTCGGGCGGTCCCCTCCTCGTCTATGCCGTGGGCAGGCTGGGCCTCCCAAAGGCCCGTTTCAGGAGCACCCTGGCGGCCCTCTGGCTGATGACGAACAGCGTTCTCACCCTTTCGTACATTGTGACCGGAAGGCTGACCCTTGCGACCCTCAAGCTGGAGGCGTGGCTGGTCCTGCCGATTATCCTCGGCATCGTGATGGGGGAGAGGGTGCACGACCGCGTAAATGAGCACCTTTTTCGGGTCGTCGTCTACCTCATCCTGCTTGTCGCAGGGATCTCGATCGTGGTGCGGTAGGGGAGGTCAGGCGGCCGTTTCTTCCACTAGGATGACCGTCACGTCTTTCGGCCCGTGCATGCCTGCGAAGAGCGTGGCCTGTATGTCGGCCGTCATGCTCGGCCCGGTGATGAAGGTGAGATGGGAGGGCGCCGTACCTTCGGCCGCAAACAGCTTGTCGGTCACGGTCTCATAAACGGGGCGGATCCTGTCTGCGGGAACGATCACAATGTGCCGGATCGGCGCCAGAGAAACGAGGCGCGGCTGGCTCGCGTCATGGATCAGGCAGAGCGTGCCCGACTCGGCCACGCCAAAATCGACGCCGGTAACGCCGGCCTGCGCCTCCTCGAAGGCGATCCGCTTGAAGTCTTCCCGGTCCCGGCAATCCTTCGGAGTGAACACTTCGATATCATTCTGCCTGCCCCACCCGGGCAGGTCCAGGGGCGCCACCACGTCATCCTCTGAAGCCAATATCCTTTTCAGCCCGGCGGCCCGCGCGATTTCAGTCAGCTTGGCCAGGGCCTCTCCGGGATCGCGGACCCGGTGAACCTCGCACCCGAGGGATGTCAGGTTTTCAACGAACTTCCCGATCGTTTCCTCCCGGTTCAGAGCGAGTTCATTCAAGGGGGGTACGGCCGGCCTGGGAGGGATCGCCTTTTTGGGGGCGGCCTTCAGCCTGCCCAGAATCTCGTCTTTCCCTGTTTGCGACATCCTGGCCTGTCTCCCTTCCGCTGCGTCAGGCGCCGTCTTGCGGCTTGAGGTCCACCGCCGGGCCTTGCTCACTTCCCTCGCTTGTGCATCCCGTCATGGAACGTCTTGGGGGCCATTCCGGGAAAGTCCCGGCTCTTGAACCAGCCTGCGAGGGGGCCCTTCATATTGCGGATGAATCCCTCTCTCGCGTGCCGGTTGATGAAGGGCCGGACCGATCGGAGGCCCAGGTCCCAGCGCCACCGCCGCTTCGTGGCCCATGTAAACATTTCCATGAAAGACCGCTCCGTCCACGGCCGCCTTTTCGCCCCGTAGGTCGGGTCCCCTCTTGCGTCCCCGGCCCTGTACGATAGAAACTTCCGCGGATGATCGATCCCCGCCGGGCAGACCGCCTTGCACGCCCCGCAGAACGTGCAGGCCCTGTAAAGATCCCGGGTCCTCTCTTGCCCGAGCATCAGCGGATTCAGGACCTGTCCCATGGGTCCCGAATAGGCCCATCCGTACGGGTATCCGCCGATCTTGCCGTACACGGGACACTCGAGCATGCATGCCCCGCAGCGGATGCAGCGAAGAATCTCACGCGCCTCCGTGTCCCGGTAGAAGCTGGAGCGGCCGTTATCGAGGATGACGATGTGGAGTTCCTCCGGGCCGTCCAATTCGCCTTTTCCGTGCGGCCCGGTGTCCATGGATACGTAGGAGCCAAGCAGTTGACCCGTGCTGTTCCTGCACAGGAGCCGGAGCATGTGCATGGCATCCCGCATCGTGGGCACGACCTTCTCCAGGGTCATGACCGACACCTGAATCCTCGGCGAGGATTTCGTCAGCCGGATGTTCCCTTCGTTTTCCACGTTGATGATCGTGCCGGTTTCCGCGACCGCCATGTTGACACCGGTGATGCCCATTTCAACATAATGAAACTTGTCCCGCAGGAAAATCCTCGCAGCGTGACCGAGTTCGACCGGATCCAGCGTCGGCTCCTTCATGATGCCCTTGTCCAGGAAGAGATCGCAGATCTGCCGGACAGGAATGTTCAGGGCAGGGCCTACAATATGGTATGGGGGTTTTTCGAGGAGCTGGATGATGAATTCGCCGAGATCCGTCTCGAAGACCTCGATTCCATTCTTGAGGAGCACCTCGTTGAGGCCGGTCTCCTCGGTCACCATGGATTTGCCCTTGGTGACGAGCCGCACGTTGTGTTCTTTGGCGATCCTCAGAATGTGATCGTTCGCTTCGCGGGCATCCCGGGCCCAGGTCACGACTGCGCCCCTGGCGGCGGCGTTGCGTTCGAATTGCTCGAGAAGTTCCGGCAGTCTTTCAACCGCCTCGGCCCGGATCGTCCTTCCCAGGTCGAGGGCTGCCGCGGGATCCGGGAACAAGCCCATCGTGGCCTGGCGCTTCTCTCTCAGGAGGAGGCCCACGAGATCCAGATGCGTCCGGGTATGTCGCGTTTTCAACTCTTCCCGGGCCGTTGCCTGGAACTGCTCGGTTTTGATCTTCATCTTTTTCCACCCTGTATCGCTTGCGCCAGAAAATCGGCGATGTGCACCGCTTTCCTGTCCGGATGGTGCCGGTGCAGGTAGCCTCCGATATTGAGGAGACAGCCCGGGTCGCAGGCCACCAGGACATCGGCGCCGCTCGCGATGTAGTTCGCTGCCTTCTCGCTGACCAGGGCCTCGGAGATGTCCGGGTAGTTCGTGGAAAACTCGCCCCCGAACCCGCAGCACACCTCCGCACCCTGCATGGGCACGAGTTCGGTCCCCGCTACGGCCCGGATCAACCGCTTCGGTTGCTCGGAGACCCCCAGCCCCCGCAGGACCCGGCACGATTCATGATAGGCCGCCTTCCCCTCCCAGGCCCCCCCCACATCTTCGACCTGGAGGACATCGACAAGGTACTGGGAGAACTCGTAAACCCGCGGCGCCAGGGCCTCGGCCCGGCGAAGCCAGTCCGGTTCGTCCTGCAGAAGCTCCGGGTACCGGTCCCGCACCGTACAAACGCAGGAGCCGGAGGGACAGACGACGGCTTCATCCTCTCCGAACACGTCGATGAAGTGCTTGGCGGACTCCCTGGCCTTCTGCACGTACCCGGCATGAATCGCCGGTTGTCCGCAACAGGTCTGGTCCGGATGGTAGACCGGGGCGAGTTCCAGCTTCCTGAGTACCGCAAGGCATGCCTCGCCGATCTCGGGAAGGAAGATGTCGACCAGGCAAGGAATGAACAGGGACGGCTTGCTCATGGGGCTCCTCGGCTGTGATGTGTTGGAGCTGAGCCGGTGCGGTGACTTGTAACGATTGCTATGTTTCAGGAGGGGCTTGCCGTTCGGTGCTGTCCCTCCTCCCCTCTCCGATTTGCTTGGGCTCCGTCTCCCCCTCTCCCGAAGTCGCCCGGCACAAATCTATTCGACCCACGAAACGCTGCAAAACAACCGGTGAAACCTGCGTCTTCTCTGTTCAATTCCATTGTGGCATTGAACGCCCGCATACACAAGGCCGGTGATACGGACAGTGGAAAGATATTCCACGCGAAAAAGGCGGTACCCGAAACGGGTGCCGCCTCCAACAGATCGGTTCAGAACCGAAAAGGGCTGATCAAAGATCACGCCCGCGGAAGAGGGAATCCGGTGGCTTCCCATGTATCCGGCTATGGCTTCACGCCGTTCGGATCGACTTCCTCCTGAACCCTGCGAGACCGAGCAGCCCGGATCCCAGCAGGAGGATCGTGCCCGGCTCCGGGACGGGCGCGGAGCCTCCCGCGACAACGGTGATGCTGCCGGGATCGACGGCGAAATCCAGCGGTTCTCCCCACGCGTCGCCGAACACGGGCGGGATCAGGCCGGGCGAAAGATCCAGACCGCTCGTTCCCGCCGCAAGGGTGTCGAATGTGAGGGAGGCCAGCACGAAGGTGTCGGCCTGGTAAGCGTCCAGATCCTCGGGAAAGTCCAGGGAAATCTCGAACATGTTCACAGCCCCGGGACCCAGCTCGCTCTCGCCCATGGGGTTGCCTCCCAGCCCCCAGATATCCAGCTGATCGCCCAGAACGGGATCGCCGAAGGTAACGCCGTTGAGGGCAAGAATGGCCGGATCGAAGTCGATGGTAAAGTCGAAGGCCCCCAGGGAAGGCGCTTCGTAGGCGCCGAGTCCGGAGATTACGATATCCACCATGGCCTGGTTGCCCAGCAACACGTCCTGCGCTGCAGGGTCGAAGGTGATTGAAACGGCATAGGAACGCGCCGGGCTGAATGCCAGCAGGATTGCGAGCAGGGTAAAACAGGCTGCAGAGGATTGAACGAATCGTCTCATGGAGATTTTCTCCTTTCCTCTCGATGTTCTAGGATGATTCCTCCGACGTACGAATGATTCCATTTTAAACTAAATACAATATTTTTGTCAACAATAGAATGCAAATCCACCGGCTCTCTCCCCTTGTCTGATATGCATAACCTTGTTTGGTAGAAGAGCGTGCCCCCCGTCCCTTCCCGGTTGAGTCCGGAGGCGCGCATGGCAGGCGCTTCGCCGGCGCGGCACTCGGCGGTGCAGAAGGGGTGAAGGAATGCCCGAGGAAGCGGGCGGGCTACTGCATCTCGCGGGCGGAGTGTGCCCGCCGGATCTCGGCCATCACCTCGGCCATTTCGAAGAAATCGGCCGGCTTGTCGTGAGGCTCGCCGCGGAACTCCCGATAAGCCCGGGCCACATTGAAGATGATCCTCTCCGGCTCGGTCCACTCGGCATAAGGCCCGGGATCGATGCGCCTGGCCGCCTCTTTCTCGGTCATCTCCCGCTCGAAACAGACGCGCGCCTCCTTGTACACGTACTGGAGGTAGGCACGCATTTCGGTGGCTCCTTCCAGGCCGCATACGGGTCCGTGGCCCGGCACGATCGTCTCCGGGCCGAGCTGCGCGATCCGGTCGAGGGCGACGGTCCAGTGGTGGAAGGTCCCTTCCCACCCGATGGGCGTACACCTGCGGAAGACGATGTCGCCGGCATAGAGCACTTTCTCTTCCGGGAAGAAGACGATCACGTCCGTGGACGTGTGGGCCGGGCCCACATGGATCAGCTCCACCGGGAGGTCGTCGATGTACAGGGTCAAATGGCTGTCGAAGAGGAGGGTCGGAGGCGTCAGCTCGATCCCGGAGAAATCGAAGGGGGCGAGGGCCTTCTGGAGCAAGGCCACGGCGGGGGTATCCGCTGGGGCGGTCTTCATCGCCTGGCTCACCTCGGGGGTCATATGCATCATTTCGGACCGGAACATCCGATGGGCGATGATCTCCGCATCCGCGACCAGCTGATTGCCCCAGAAGTGGTCCCCGTTATGGTGGGTATTGACCACCCGCTTGATGGGTTTTCCGACCGTTTCCGCAATCGCGTCGAGCATCTTCTTCGTCAAGGCGAGGTCGAAGAGCGTGTCGATCAACAGGGCCTCTTTTTTCCCTGCGATCAACCCCGCGTTGCTCCACCCGAGCCCCTTATCCTCCTGCAGGTACCCGTATGACCGATCCGTAAGCTGCACCAAGCCCAGTTGGGGATCTTTGCTGCCCATCTTCCGTCTCCTGTCTCCGATTGTCGGCCTCTGCGCTGCCCCGGTCCTTACGAACAAGCTTACGTGACCGCTGCCGTATTTGCAATCCAAATGCCAAGGAAGTTCTGTCACAAAAAAGGCCCCCCTGGTTTCAGGGAGGCCTTTTGGATGATACGCCGTAATCGTATCGTAACCGCTGAGGGATGGGACTACTTTTCGAGCGTTTCGTTGATGCCCTTTCCATAATTCTGGCAGGCGCTCAGGCCCTCCCGGTCTCCCACGAGGGCTTCTTTGAGATTGAAAGAGCCGAGGGAACTCATCTTCATCTTGAACACATACTCCATCGTGTCGTAGATGATCCCGGGTGCATCCCCGCTGTGGGTGTAGGATCCGAAGGCGCCGCCGACCTTGCCTTCGAGCCCGGCCTGTTCCATGAGGAACAAAAAGGTCTTCATCCCGCCCGTTATGTCCCGGTGGTATGTGGGGCACCCCAGCACATATGCATCGTACCCCTGAAGGTCTTCCACCTTCTTGAGGGTGCTGATCTTCTTCACCTCCACCTCGTTCCCGCCCATTCGCACCCCTTCCGCCACGAATTCCGCCATCTTTTCCGTGTGCCCTGTCCGGCTGTCGTAAGCGATCAAAACCTTCTTCATTCGGAACCTCCTCTCCTTGTTTTTTGCCTTACCTTACCGCTTCCGGCTCGGCAGACCTTGCCTCTGCCGCCCCTGGCGGCCCTATTGCTGTTGTGCCTCCATGACCGAACCGGGACCGGCCAGGGGCTTGAAGTTCTTCTTGGACATGCCGCAGGACGGGCAGGTCCAGTCCTCGGGCAGGTCGGCAAAAGCCGTCCCTTTGGGAATCTTCCTCTTCTTGTCTCCCCGGTCCGGGTTGTAAATGTAGCCGCAACTCGCGGGCCCCTGACACTGGTACATCTCTTCCGGTCGCGCCATGTTCCGTCCTCCATCCGAATCGGTGCTTCCGGCAGGTTGCCGGATTTCGGAGCGTCTAGTTGACTATATTATTAAACAATAACTATTCTCATGGTCTATCCCACACGTTCCCGAGTCCCGGGCCCGGCAGACAGGGAAATCGCTGAAGGTCGGATCAAGGAAGCTCGAATACCTGGGGTCTTATGTACTCTGATGACACAATCCGGGAAATCGTTTCGGACTGGGGAATAAAATTCGGGCGATCCCGCCCTGATCTCCCGATTCCGGGCAGTCCTGAGAGGACCGTTTTTCGGCTCGTGGTGGAGGATAGGGATCGTTCGTTGTGGGTCCTGGAGGGCATCGCGCCACATGCCTGCGAGCACAAACAGGAGATCAGCAGGACGCTTGCCTCCCTTCACGCGAAGGGCCTCCGGTGCATCCACCCCTACCTGAGGACCAGGGGCGATGAATGGCTCAGCCGTTATGGGAACAGGGGCTGGCAAATGAGGCCCTACATCGACGGCATGGTCCTGCCCAGGCCCGCATATGCACTCGACCGATGGCGGGGAAGGGCATGCGCCGGCTTCCTGGCGGATCTGAGAGACAAGGCAGGGGATATCCCTTTTCTCCCGAACGGAGGGCCCTTCTCGGTCACTCGCTTTATCCGTGAAGTCTCCCACACGCTTGCGACACACGATCCCCGGCTTGTCGAAAGGCTCGCCCGGGCCTTCGATTTTATCGAACAGGAGTTCGCGGGCGTCGAAAAGGAGGTGCCCACGGTCTTCTGCCATGGGGATTTCCACCCATTGAACCTGATCTGGTCCGAAGGCGGCATCCGGTCCGTGATCGACTGGGAGTTCCTGGGCAACAAACCGGAGGCGTACGATCCGGCAAACCTGATCGGGTGTGTGGGCTTCGAGGACCCGGCCGGCCTGGCTCGGGGCTTCGTGACAGGCTTGATAGCGGAGATGGAGAAAGGGGATGTGCTGTCGCCCGCGTGCCGGCGCCACCTGCCCGAGTGGGTGGCCGCCCTGCGGTTCGCCTGGCTCTCGGACTGGCTGCGCAGGGGAGACGCGGAAATGGTGGATCTCGAGATCGCTTACATCGATCTTCTCATCGACAACCGCCGGGTTCTGAGGGATATCTGGAAACAAGCCTCCTAGCGGGTTGACAGAAAAGGGTCCTTGTGTTTTCTGGAGGGCGGGCCAGGGCAGAGCAGAGCCCGAACCCAGCGGGGAGAAACCGGGTCGCCATGTATGAGGCACTGCTGGCGGTGGACCTCGGATTGCGGACAGGCCTCGCGCTTTACAGGCGCAGCGGGCGGCTTGCGTGGTACCGATCGAAGCACTTCGGGAGCAGGGATGGCCTCCGCCGCGGCGTCTCCGGCATTCTCGCCGGGATTCCGGACCTGGAGTGGCTGGTGCTGGAGGGGGACCGGGCCCTGGCGGAAATCTGGGAACGTGAGGCGAAAAGGCGGAATGTCGCGTCTTGTCGTGTCGGTGCGGAGGCTTGGCGGAGCAGGCTGCTGACAAGGCGCGAACAGTCCAGCGGCCCGAGGGCGAAGCGCAGCGCCGGCCGCGTGGCGCGGAAGATCATCGAATGGTCCGGCGCGCCGCGTCCCACGTCCCTGCGACATGACGCGGCGGAGGCCATCGTCATCGGGCTCTGGGGCGTTCTGGAACTGGGCTGGTTGCAACGGATCCCTCCCGGGGTGAGGCACTAGGACCGCCTCCAGGGGATTGCGAATGTTTTTCCGTCGATGACGAGGGGCACCGGAATGAAGGAACTCTTGAGTACACTCACACCCATGTTGCAATACGTCTTCCTCGGGAACACCATGGGGGCCTACCTCGCGTCCCTGCTCATGTTCATTGCCGTCATGGTGGTCTGCAGGATCTTCAACGGCATCGTCCTGAAGACGATGCAGAGGTGGGCCGAGGGTACGGAAACGGATATCGACGACCTGATCGTGGATTACATCCTGCGGCCCCTGTACTACATATTCCTCTTGTTGGGCGTCTACTTCGCCAAGAGCTACCTGAAGATTCCGGAGGCCCTGGACGTCTGGCTCACACGCCTCATCCTGGCGGCCGGTATCGTCGTCGGGTTCATCTACGTTTTCCGCTTCCTCGAGGAGTTGATTCGGAGGGCGGGCGAGCGCTACATCAGGCGCCTGGAACACCAGGCCCCCCCGGACCTGGAGGCGCAGAAGCGGACGGTCCATCGGGTGGTCAAGCAGGCCCGCGAGATCGGCCTGACCCTTTTCATCATCCTGGCGGTCCTCACGCTGTTGGCGAACCTGGGAGTCGACCTGAAGGCGATCTGGGCCTCACTCGGGATCGGCGGGATCGCGGTCGTGGTGGCGGTCAAGGATCCCTTGACCAACATCGTGGGGCGGATCTACATCTTCGGGACCGGTATCTTTGACGAAGGGCACTTCATCGTGTTCAAGAACTGGGCGGGTACCGTGAAGAAGGTCGGTTTCTTCCGGACCTACCTCGAACTGTTTACGGACATGACGACGGTGAGCATTCCCAATGCGCAGTTCATCAACGAGGGGGTGAAGAACTACTACGGCCGCACGAAATTCATGTACAAATGGGATCTGGATGTGCCGTACGAGATCTCGGCGGAAGCAGTCGAGAGGCTGATCGCGGCGCTCAAGGAGATGATCATAGGGCTGCCGGAGGTAAATCTCGACATGTGCTGGATCTACCTGGACCGCCTGGACAAGTACTCCAAGGTGGTCCGGGTCTGGTTCCAGGTCGCCCTGCCCGATTGGGCCGCCTCTCTGTTCTATGGCAGCAAGGTGCTGAAAAGGGTTCAGGAGGTGTTCGTCTCCCAGGGCGTGGATTTTGCCTTTCCCACCTCTTCGGTACACCTGGAAGGGGTGAGCGGTTCCCCCGAGCTGCGCGCCCTGATTCCGGATCTTGCCGGCTCGGATTCCGGGACGCCCGTCCCCCCGGGGGGCCGGGCGAAGCCGGAACGGTGAGTCGGGGCGTCCCCGGGGGCTCGGCAACCTGCGTTCAGTCGTCCCGATCCAGTCCATGGTCCGGCGGCAGCACATCCGCCAGGATCCGCCGGGCATCTGCATCGAGTGCGGCCCACCGCCTTCTCATGTCCAGCCATGTCTTCACCTGGAACGTTTTTACCACCGATCGAAACGGCCTCCCGTCGATGATCCCGCTGTAGAGAGACCTGCCCTTGTTGAACGCCGCCTCATTGAACAGCGTCTCTCCCTGTTCCCGGCAGCGCCGATAGGCCGCGAGGTTCTGCTTCATCAGGGGAACATAGGTTCGGCAGATCTCGGACAGCAGGGGCGCCGTCATCCGATCGATACCGATTGCTCCATCCGCGCGGTTTCCCGGAAACCTCCCCCGGTGTATCTGTTCGAGCCACCCGTGAACAGTCGGGGCCCGCGTCTCGATCCAGGCGGCGGCGGAAGGGTCGGTGAGATTCATTCCGAGCTGGCCGTAGATGCTCGCATCTGCGACGGTGAAGCGGTGACCGAGCAGGAAAGGCCGATGCCGGAGAATCGTCTCCAGGGCATCCAATAGCCGCGCGAAGCTGTCTTCGAGGAGATCGTGGGTTGCAGGGAACTCAGTACGCGCGGGGGGTTGGAGCCTGTCCGGGAGACCGGGGATCCGGAGGCCTTCCGGGGCGACGCTGAATAGATAAGGCAGACGTCTCACTTGCCTCGCACTGAAGGCCCTGGCGACCAGCGGCTGCGCCGCGCCCACGAGGGACCGCATTTCCCGGGCCAGGCGTTTTCCCGCGTCGTTGTCCCCGGCTGCAACCTTCCATCGGTTGTGATGGACCATGTAGAGGCCGTATTCGTCGGCATATTCGTCGATCAGCCATGCGGCAAAACGGGTCGCAGGATCCTCTGTCGGCACGACCGGAGCGGCACGGCCCCTCAGGGGTGGAAACCGATCCAGCCAGACCGCAATGGCTGAAGAGTCGTAGATGTTCTCTCCGGCCGCGCCGAACAGGAACGGCACCAGGGGAAATTCATCGAGGTCCGTCATCACGGGCCAGGTCAGGGGCAGACGCTTTCTGACCAGCCATGCCCGGCGGATCTGAACGCGAAGGTTCTCCAGGGTTCCGCCTTCTTCCGGCAGGAGGCGAAAGGCGAGCCCCTTGTACCTGCACAGAGCGGCCACCTTCAGCGTGAAAGGCGAGAGCGCGGAGCCATAGAGGACCCAACCGGATTCGGCCATGTGCCCTGCTCCTCCCGACCATGCCCGGAGTGGATTCCCCGTGGGCTCTTTCTCCGATTGTATCAAATTGAGCAGGCGATGAATAACGTCATGGGATCTTTGCCTCGTTGACTTGAGCGCACCCTTTTCCCTATGATCGCTTCGCTGTGTGGGGAAACGGAATGGTTATCAGGAGGTCGACCATGGACGTGTACATCGATTATTTCAAGCGGATTGCGAATATCCAGGAAGCCATGAGCGCCCGGGATATCGACCTGCTGGTGGCGACGCGGGGCAAGAGCGTGACCTACATCGGGGGGGCCTTCATCCCGTGGAGGAGCGTCGCCCTCGTCTCGAAGGACGGGCATGTGGGCCTGAACACCCTGCTCATGGACTTCGAGCGCGTAAAGGACGATTCCTGGCTGGACAACGTGGTCGGGTGCGCCCCCCTCCCGGACATGGAACTCTGGGAGGTCACGGTGAACCAGATTCGGAAACTGGGGTTCGAGGAGGCGACGATCGGTATCGAACTCGGCCATTCGCCCCGGATGATCGCAGGCTATCTGTTCGCCACGGAACTCGAAATCCTCCAAGAGTCCCTGCCGAAGGCCAAATTCGTCAACGCTCTGGATGTGATCGACCGCGTTACCTATGTGAAGGACCCCGGGGAGATCAAGCTGCTCAAGCAGGCCGCGGCCATCGCGGATGCAGCCCAGGAAAGGGTGAGGGAATCCCTCTGCGTGGGCATGAGCGAGATGGAGATCGCCGGAATCGGCGAACTGGAGATGCGAAGGCTGGGCAGCGAGTTCCACTGGCCGGTGACCGGGTCTTCGGAAATCGCCTCGGGCCACCGCACCTGGTACAACATGGGGGGATGCACCCCGCCGACCGAAAAGCTCCTGCAGAGGGGGGAGAACCTGCTTGTCGACCTGCACCCCACCTACCGGCGCTACTACTCGGACCTGTCGCACAATTATCTGATCGGGACACCCACGCGGGATCAGCAGCGCCTCGCGGATGCCTACCTGCGGGCGGCGGACAAGCTCGTCGGCAGCATGAAGGCCGGGGCGACGATCGGGCAGGTCTGGAATGCGGTCAACGATGAACTCGCGTCATCCGGCTACGCACAGTACACCCTGCCCGCCTTCGGGCACGGCATCGGCATCGTCGGCCATGAGTGGTATCCGGCGATCCTGAACAACGACGAATTTCGGGACGTGGTGCTGGAGGAAAATGTGGTCGAGGTGGCCGCCCTGGTGATCAATGTCCCGGGTGTGGGCGGGATGAGGCTGGAGTGCCCTGTCCGGGTTACCCCGTCCGGGGGCGAGATGCTGACGAACACCCCCCTGGAGTGGACCGTCCTGGCCGATTGAGAAAAGCCCCGATCTCGACACACGAAAGCCGGGAGGCGGTCGGGGAAGACCGCGGCCCGGCTTGATGTACGCGGGCACTAGGCGCCGGCCGGCGTGAAGTCGACGCGCAGGTTGAGGTTCCCCAGGCGGATGACATCGTTGTGGTTCAGCTCGGAAACCTTGGACTGGATCCCGTTCACGTAGCTCCGGCCCAGGACGTCCAGGTTCTCGATGAAGTACTTGCGATCCTTGAAAAAGATCCTGGCGTGGGATTCCGAGATTCCCTGGTCCGTGAGCATGACGTCGGTATTCGGTGAACTGCCGAGCATGATGTCGGCGGGGATCAAGGGGACCCGATCCCCTTTGCGGCTTCCGTCCAGGATGGTGAGATACCCCTGCGGGTAGGCAGAGGAGCCTGCCTCCGGTTGAGGGGATTCATAGGCGCTCGGGGCGTAAGCCGAATCGGGGGCAGGGACCACCGGGTCCTCTTCCGGCCATTCCTCCTCGGTATTTTCGCCGGGGGATGTGTTCATCTCCTCTTCCGCCGCTTCCTCTTCCGGTGTGGGAAGGGGGGGGGGAGCCTCCTCAACGACACGCTCGGCCTCCTGCTCGAAGGTCTGGTCAAAGGCGGACTCCGGTTCCGAAGGGGCCTCCTCGGCTTGCATGGACTCTTCCTCTTTTACGAAGTCGTCGAAGCCGATGATGACATACTGGTCCAGG
>WFRX01000332.1 GCA_015486285.1 bacterium | reverse complement strand
CTCGAGGCCTCGAGCACGGCTGTCGGTCCACGAAAAGAGCCATGGACGTAACTCGATGTCCGCTCGTACGGCAACGGAAGAATCGCGACACCCGCCTTGTCCAGATCGCCGTCATCGCCCTCCAGGCCAAGGAACGTGGGCCCGCTGCTCCGTGTCTTCATGACGATTTTCTCCTCTGCCTGCCTGCAGGAACCAGACTTCTCAATTCCATCCGATTCGCGTACATTGAATATGCATACAACTTACCCAAAAGGGCCTCGCATTCCAAGGGGGAAAGAGGGGAGAAGACGTATGGCGGGCTCTCCGCATCCGGCCCTTTCATCCAGAGACAAACGCCCCCTCTGGATCATCGATCTGGGCAGGCAGGCCTACGAAACGACCTGGGACCTCCAGAAACGCCTCGTTCGGGCCCGGCTGGAGGGCAGCATCCCGGACGTTCTGCTGCTCCTGGAGCACGATCCGGTTTTCACGACGGGCAGACACGGCCGCCGGGAAAACATGCTGCTGAGCGAAGAGGAACTCCGGGCCAGGGAAATGGCCTGCATTACGACCGAACGCGGGGGAGACGTCACCTATCACGGACCCGGACAGCTCGTGGGCTACCCCGTGGTGCGGGTGCCGGGGGGGGGCAGAAAGGTGAGGGCCCTGGTACGGGGCCTCGAGGAGGTCCTGCTGCGTACCCTGGACCGGTTCGGCATCCGGGGAAAAAGAGACGTCGGCAGGCCGGGCGTCTGGGTCGGAGAAGCCAAGATCGGCTCGATCGGGATCGCCGTCCGGCACGGCATCTCGTTCCACGGCTTCTCGCTGAACGCGGACATGGACCTCACTCCCTTCTCCTGGATCCACACGTGCGGCCACGAGGGCCTTCCGATCACTTCGCTCAAAGAGCAGCTGGGGACAGCGGTCCCCGTTCACGAGGTGAAGGTGGTTGTCGCCTCTCTGTTCGCGCAGACCCTGTCGTACCGGCCTGTCCTGCCGGACGTCGCCCGGGGCCGGGAGGCAACGGACCTCGGCCTGCCCTCCCCCCGAACAGGGCCCACCGATGGTCCGGGGAATACGTTGGGCTGGATCCGAGCGGACAGCGGTTCAGAGGATGGTCAAAGGGAATAAGCCGGCGATCCGTCAGAAAGGTACCGCTCCCCCTCGGTGCGCACCTCTTCATCCGATCCGAAAATCACCGAAATCAGGGCGGCCCGAATCCACATGCCGTTCCGCTCCTGCCTCCAGTACATGGCCCTCGGGTCCCTGTCCACGGCCACCTCGATCTCTCCCCTGCGCGGCAGGGGGTGCATGACGATGGCATCCGGCTTCATCTTTGCCAGATCCCTTTTCCGCAGGCAGAAATCTTCATATTGGGACTCTGATTTTCCGTCCTTGTCATGCTCGTCCTGGATACGCGTCATGTAGATCGCGTCCGCGCGGCCGAGAAGCGGCTCGAGAGAGGTGTGCTCTTCGAAGGGAACCCCCTGATTCGAGAGGAATTCCTTGATGTCCTCCCCGATCTGGAAGGCGGGAGGAGCGGCGAAGAGGAGCTTCACCCCGGGATAATTCTTCATCAGGTAGCTCAGGGAACGGACGGTCCTGCCCCTCTTCAGGTCTCCCACGAGAGCAATGACCTTTCCTTCGATCCCGCCGCGGTCCTCGAAGGACCTCTGCAGGGTGTAGACGTCCAGGAGGGCCTGTGTCGGGTGCTGGTCGCTGCCGGAGCCCGCATTGATCAGCGGAACCGGCCGGTCCGAATACACATTCAGGAGCCACGCGGTCTTCTCGGCAAAGCCCTCTTGCGGATGCCGCATGACAATCAGGTCCACGTAGCTGCTGAAGGTCCGGATCGAGTCCTCCGGCGACTCCCCTTTGATCTCCGATGAGGTGTGGGGATCGCGGATTTCGCTCGTGTGGAAGCCGAGGATGTGGCAGGCGTTCAGGAAAGAGAGGAAGGTCCGCGTCGAGGGCTGTACGAAGTAGAGCATGGCCCTTCGGTGCCCGTGGAGGTCATGCAGCCATCTCGCCCCTTCCCGCGCCTTGGCGATCCTGCGAATCCGGTTCGTCAGGTCGTAAAGGGAATCAAGAAAGGGCCGGTCGAACTGCTGGGAGAACAGGACATCGTAAATTCTTCCCTCCCGGAAGAACACCGGAAGCCTTTCGCCAAGGGGCCTCTTGACGAACTCCTCCCATCCCTCGAAGTGCTGATAAAATGAATATTTCTGCATTCGCCCTCTCCCGCTCGCACGGTGGATTCCTGATTGCCCAAGCTAATCCAAGCGTCCGTGTCCGTCAAGCGGAATCCCCGAGCTTGCTCCGGATATGGGCGACCTCCCGGGAGGACCGTCAGGAGGGGTTGAGTTCGGCGAAAAAGCGGTCGGCAATCGCCTCAATTTCCTCCTTCGAGACGGCCGGCGTGTGGGTAGCCAGCTCTTCGACTTCCTCCTCGCTGATACCCACCTGCTTGGCAATGAGGAAAGGATCGAGTTCATCATCCCCTTTCGCCGCCAGCCCGCAGGCGGTCAGCTGGCCGATCAGGACACCATCTCTGAAGATCGGCACCACCATGCGGATCAGGCCTGCCTCGCATTCATCGATGACCGGCTTGCCCGCCTGTTTGACTTCCTCGAGCATGGCCATGTTGGTCTGGCTGCAGATGAAGGTGAGGGATGTCTCGTTTTCCCTGATCTTGCGACACAACGGGTAACGCTCCCCCTGTTCCCCCAGGATGTGTTTGCCCTTCTCGTCCGTCAGGGTTGCCGTCATCCTTGTCGCCTCGTAAACTCGGCCCACAATGGCCGTCCACTCTTCCCGACTCTTCAGATCGAACGGTGTCATCTTCACCCCCCCCGTGTAGGTTCGACGGCCCCTTTTATAACACATCGTTTTTGCCTAAATCAAAAAATCGAGGACAGCGGAGCCTGCTTTCCCAACTCCGCCCCCTCCTCGAAGCGCCGTACGCTTCCGGAAACCAGGGACCGATTCGGTTGCAAAACGGCCCCCTCCGCGCTAGGGTAATCAATAACCACCTCAATGATTTCCGACACAAGGGTTTCGACTCAACCCGCGCAGGAGAACCCATCCCCATGACCCGGATCGTCCTCGTACGTCACGGAAGAACCGAGTGGAACAAGGGTGAGATTTTTCGAGGCACGGCCGACATCCCCCTGGACGAACAGGGGAGGAAAGAGGCGGCCTGTGCAAGGGACTGGCTCAAGGAAGCCACCTTTGATGCGGCGTACAGCAGCCCGCTGAGCCGTGCCGTCGAAACAGCGGAGATCATTCTTGAACCGCACGGGATCCAGGTCCGGAAACATCCCGGCCTCACCGATTTGAATTACGGCGAATGGCAGGGAAAGTCGAACGAAGAGGTACAGAAATCCTATCCGGAGCTGGCTCGACAATGGACGGAAGCCCCGCACACAGTCGTGTTCCCGGGAGGCGAAGGGCTCGCGGCGGTGCGCAGTCGGGCCCTGGCCGCGGTCGAAGAGGTGGTGGCCCGGCACCCGGACGAGACGGTCCTCCTGGCCGCGCACAGGGTGGTCAACAAGGTCCTGATCTCGGCCCTTCTCGGACTCGATGACTCCCATTTCTGGGAGATCGGACAGGACACCGCGGCCCTGAACGAGTTCGTCTACCGGGGAGGGAAGTGGATCTGCCGGCTCGTGAACGACACGTGTCATCTTCGCGGCCTCCCGGACCGCGTTACGACAGACTTCTGAGCCCCCGAGTCAATCGAGATGAAGGAACCCGACCGCCCTCTTTCCTCTCTGCCGAAGATCCTGAGCCTGCGCTACTGCCCGGGCGGGGAGGAGCAGGCCGCCCGCGCCATGGAAGAATGGGTGGCAAGCCTCATGGAGGAGGCAGGGGGAAAGATCGCGTTCACAAGGGTCGCGGATCCGCCCTTCCTCCCTTCCCTCTCCATCACCACGAAGGCCTCCTCCTCGGTCCACTACCACTTCGTGCCCGAGGGTCCGGAGGTACCCGTATTCAGGGAATTTCTCCGGGAAACGGCGGAAAAGGGAAATTCCGGGGGGCCGGGAGCAGCCGAACCATCGCGCCGCGGGGCGCCGCGGCAGATGCTCCTCTTCGTCTCCACCCATTGTCCCAACTGTCCAACCACGGTCCGGACGGTCCTGGCCCTCTCCACAAGGCTTGCCGGCCTGGATGTACATCTGCTCGAGGCGACGATGCACCCGGAGGCGGCACAGCAGTACGCAATCCAGTCCGTACCGACTCTCTTGATTGATCAGGGGCCGCGGTACACAGGCAGCCTGGACGAGGAGAAGTTGTTCTCGCTCCTCCGGGAGGAAGATCCCGCCTCACTCCTGCGGGAGAAGATCCGGCAGCAGATCAAGGGGGGATGCGCCCTCGAGGCGGCGGCGTGGATAGCAGGGGGCGGCGATCCCAGCTTTCTGGCGCCGGACCTGGGGAAATCCACCTTCGAGGAGAGGATCGCCCTGCTCGTCGCCCTGGAGGAAGCCCTGGAAAGCGACCCGAGATGTCTGGATCGCATGATCGACCCCCTGCTGCCTTATCTCGCGGCGGAAAACGCCTCCGTTCGAGGCGACATCGCCGACCTTCTGGGCAAGATCGGGAAACGCGAGGCGCTGCCCGCCTTACAATCGCTCCTCAAGGACCCGGACCCGAATGTCGTGGAGGCGGCAGCGGAGGCAATGGAAAACATCGAAGGCCTGCGGGAAGAGATATCCAAACCGTAAAAGAGGGCGGGGCTACCCGTTCCGGCTAACGATCTTTTCCAACCGCCTGAGATTCGCCCGAAGGCGTCTGTCGTCCGGACGAATCTTCAAGGCCTCCAGCCAGTGCTCCCTGGCCCCTTGCCAGTCTCTCTCGCTGAGGCGGGCGAAACCCTCATCCACATGGCGGTGGAAGGGGTCCGGCCCGGCTGGTTCGCCGGCGCCCGGCGCGCGCTCCGTTCCTGCACCCGCCCCCCCGGGCGGACCTGCCGCGGGCTCTTGATACGTTTCCCCGGGCGTCAGGTGCAGGGGCATCTCTTCCGCAACCGGCGCCGAGGGGCCTTCCTCTTCGGCGGCCCGACCGCTTTCGACAACATCGAGCAGGAAAGACGGGAATCGCTTCGGGTCGAAGGGCTTTTCCAGGAAAACGGCCGATGGCGAGAGCCTCCCCGCAGGCAGGCTTTCCAGGGGCAGGGACTCCACGAGGATGATCCATTTCCAGGCGCCGCCTTCGAAGGCCTCGTCCCCGGCCAGGTAGCGGGCAGCCTGCCGTGCCTGTTCCCAGCCGTCCGCAACGATGACATGGGCGGGCTCCTGATCACAGATTTCCTTCGCCTCGGCGGGATCCTTCACACAGTCGACCACGACCCGGCCTTCCAGGTGGGCGAGGGTCCGGGTCAACTGCCACAGCAGGCGATGGTCGAGCCCCAGAAAAAGGATATGTACCTTCTCGCGCGTTTCCAAGCCCCCCCCTATGTGTCCCTGCCGCGATTCCACATCCCGCTCCGGCGGTAGAGGATCCAGATGAACAGGGAACTAAGGATCACAACGGGCAATGTCAAGCTCACGAAGCGCTTTATTCTTCCCTGGAGCAGGCCCTCCTGGGCTTCCTCCAGGATGCCCCCGGACAACCTGATCCGGCTCTCCGGCACCGCGAGGACGCAGAGCAGGTCCTCTCCCGCAGGCACTACGGCAAGATACCAGCATCGCTTGCCTTGATTCTCGGGAGCGCCCGGAGAGGCGATCGAAAGATAGCCGCTCCGGACCTCCGTTTCATCCATTCGCTGAAGGGTGCGCATGAAGGCCTCCCTGCCCCCGGGGTCGCCCAGGAATTCGGCCTCCCCATACGGCGGTCGGCACGGGTACAGAATGCGGAATCCTGGCCTCGCCACAACAATGAAGCCCTCGTCCGGACCGAAGGCCCGCTGCAAGCGCCTCTCTTCCTCCTCGGTGAGCCTATCGACCCACCCCCCCCTGCCTTCCCGCTCCTTCCGGCCTTCGTGCAGGCCGAGCTGCCGGACAGTCTCCTCGATCCGCGCGCGCACGTGCTCCTTGTAAAGGTACATCCCGTAAAAGCGGGGCAACGCCTCCACCGCCCTCTCAAGGCTCACCATGCTCGCATACGCATAGACCCACAACGCCCATAAAGGAAGTATCGTCAAAAGGAGCGCGGCCTTTGAGAAAAACCTTGGTCCTCTTTCCCCGATTCCCTTGCGATCCTTCAAGCTCATCCCCGCAATCTCGCTGATCGGGCGCTTCGGCCCAACACCTTCTATCCTTTCCCTGTCGGGTGCTTCGACTGTCTCGGCCCTGCTATCTCAGTAAACCTCGATTCCCACTTGCTGCATGCCTTCGAGTCGCACAAGCCGCTGCTCCAGAATGATCCGATCTCCAGGGCCGCGAGAAAGACCAGGCCCAGGTTCAACAGCGTCAGCAGCACCAGACACACGGCACGCACCTTGTCCGAAACGAAAGAGGCGGGGGCGCTTCCGGCCGCAGGCCTTTCCCGCCTCTCCGGGAGGGGCCCCTGTCCTGCCGGGCAGTTTCTTACGCGCACCGCAACACCCTCGGACCGCCAGCCCGCGGAAAGCCGGTCCGCGGCCGTTTTCAGCTCCTGTCGAACCGTCCCGGAGGCCCACCCCTCCTCCAAGGCCCCGGCCAGGCCGGAGGGAGCGGCATACCGCTCCTCCGGGTCCTCATCGAGGGCACGAAGCAGGGTCCGGTCAAGCGCCTCCGGCAGGCCGGGACGCACGCTGCCCGGACGCACAAAACAGCCTGTCGGCACACGGAGGGTCAGCATCCCATAGAGAATCGCCCCCACCCCGTACACGTCGCTCTGTTGCCCAAGGGGCCCGTATGCCTCGAACTCCGGGGATGCATAGCAGGCCACCTCCCCCGGCAGGCCCTCAAAGGGCTTGCGGACCGCCCGCAGCATGGCTCGGACGCCGATGTGGGCGATCCTGGGATAGAATGCGATCGGGCCGCCCGGCCACGGCTCGAGATAGATCTCCAACGGATTGAGAAACCCGTGAACCGTCGACTCCCCCGCCGCCTCCAGGCCTCGACAGAGCAGCCAGCAGACGCCCAGGGCCTCCCGGTCGGAGAAGGGCTTGTTCCGTCTTCTCCGGTCCTGGAAAACCCTGGCGAGGCATGCCCCCCGGGGGCGATCTTCCACACAGAAGAACAGGCCTTCCTCCTCGCCGACATGAAGGATATTCAGCAAGAAGGGGTTGGAAAGACGCCGCAGCCGCTCCGCCTGTAAGCGGATTTTCGCGAGGGCCTCTGAAAAATCCCGAAACAACGCCTGGGGGAGGGTGAAGAGATAGACGGACCTGTCTTCCGCCAGGTCATACGCTTTCATCAGGCTGAAGACCTTCTCGTACCGCACGCTGCTGAAGACCTGGTACCGTCCCGAAACACACTGGCCGAACCGCAGGTGGGGCTCAAAGGAGATCGAAGCCAACGCGGACTCCCTCCCTGCATAAAATGCTGGACAAATCTATTTTATATTATAGAATATATTTTGTAGCAAAAACAACCCTTTTCCCTGCAGACTGCGAGAGAGCCGGTCGCCCGGCGGGGGGGGAATCGTCGGATCATACGGGCGGACCGGCCGGACAGGGTAACTTTCTTCCTCCCGGAAGCATCGATACCCGTGAGACAGAGACACACGGACGCCGTACCCGAACGCGGCCTGCCTGGAGAGAACCGGATGCGATCCCGTACGAGGCTCGTCTATGCGCTGCTCCTTCTGTCGCTCCTCCATCTGTCAGGAGGGTCCGCGAGCGGCCGCGCCAAACCGGGGGCCGCTGAACAAAACAGGCCTGTCAAGGGCATCCGTATCGAACGGATCGAGCAGAAACGAACCGAAGCGATCGCCTGGCTGCGCGTACAGGTCCTGGCCGATACGGGGCCCGCGGAAACATGGTCCGTCCTGCAGGACGTGGAAGGGTGGGGCCGATTCCTGCATATCTTTTCCAGTGTCGCACCCGTAGAAACCGCGGGGCCTTTGACGCTGTACCGGATGGCCGTCTCCCCGCCCTGGCCCATCCATGACTTCGATTCCCTGATCTGGATAGCCAAGCTGCCCGAATATCGCCTGTTGCTCTGGAGAGCCGACAAGGATGACCTGGCAAAGAGTCACGGGAGGATCAAGGTAGAAGGAATTCCCGGAGGAACCCGGGTAAGCTACGAGATGCACTCCCCCGCGAAGGGGGCCTTCCCCCCATGGGTGGTCAAAATCGGCCTGTACCTGGTGCTTCCCCGCGTCGCCCACGACTTCTACGACCGGATCCGGGAGCAGGAGTCGGACGGATAAGCAGCCCCCGCCCTCCCCTCAGGGCTGCTGGACCTCGACCGAAAGAATCTTGATGTCCTCCACCGGCACGTCGTGGTAGGGCCCCTTTGTCCCGGTGGGCGCCTTCTCGATCTTGCGCACCACGTCCATCCCCTCGACCACCTTGCCGAACACGGCGTACCCGTATCCCCGGGAGGATGTGTCCCGGTGGTCGAGGAAAGAATTGTCCTTGCAATTGATGAAGAACTGGGACGTTGCGCTGTCCACATCAGAGGTCCTGGCCATGGCGATGGTGCCGGTCAGGTTCTTCAGGCCGTTGGCGGCCTCGTTTCGGATCGGCTCCCGGGTCGGCTTCTTCTTCATGCCGGGCTCCATCCCCCCACCCTGGATCATGAACCCGGGAATCACTCGATGGAAGATCGTTCCGTTGTAGAACCCTTCGTTCGCATACCGAAGAAAATTCTCCACCGTAACAGGTGCCCGCTTCCTATCGAGTTCCAGCACGATGTCGCCCATGGAGGTCTTCATAAGCACCCGCGGATGGTCGCTCTCGGCGCCCTTCGCATGTCCCGTTGAAGAAGGCGCCGCCTTCGGGGCGGAGTCTTCCGCCTCCAGGGCGGATACGGCAACGATACACAGGATCGCTGAGATCAGCATCACCATCGAAAAAAAACAAGCAAACCTCTTCCTCGTCCGACCCATCGTCTCGGCCTCCTTTCTCTGCCATGCAACGCCTCTCGCTCGCCAAATATTTTATTATGGCGGCAGGTCCGGGGGATTTGTCAACCGGTGGAGGAAGGAGATTGGGAATCGACGTTCCCAACAACAAGACAACCGGCTGCGGGCCGGTCCCGGGTTGGACGCCCCAGTTTGACGGCATATCGTCTTTAAATCTATACTGACCCTACTGAATTCAACATCGCCCTCTTTTCCGTCCCGGGGAGGAATACCGTGCCATTTTCCCAGACCGGACGATTCGCCGGATGGCTTGCCTGTTGCCTCTTCATGCTCCTGCCTGTTCTGGCAGGCTGTGGAGACTACTGTCTGTTCTGCGACGACGACAACGGCGGGGGCGGGGGGGGAGGGAAGGAAAGAACGGCCGAACCCGGCGATGTGATCCTGGCGAACCCGATTTCCGGGGGTATCTTTGTCTACGAGTATTCAGACGAGCAACAGCGGTCCTTGCTCTCAGGGTTCGAGGGCGTCTCCGGGCTGGCGCTTTACTCCGGCAGTGCGGAGGAGACCTGCGACAACCCCTTCGCCGGCCTGGCCGCATACCAGGGCGGGGGAAACAACCTCCACTCGATAGACACATTTGCTCAACAAAACGGCCGGTCGAGCCGCCTGTCCCTTGCCGTGATCCCCGCAGGCATGACTTTCCCTTACGGCACGGACCAGACCGGGTCGGAAGAAACCTCGACGGATCTGCTGTTTTTTACGGTGGACACGGAGGACACCCTCTACATATACAGCCTCAACGGTGCCGAGGTCCCGGAAGGCTCCGAAAACCCGTCCCCGATTACGAACAACGACCTGGGAACAGATTTCTTCCAGTCCCCCACGGCCCTGGCGGCCGTCCACTCGGAGGGCGATACGGAGATCCTCTTCGTCCTCAACGACAACGGTACCGGAAGCAGCGTGAGAAGGCTGTCCGTAAACCTCACAGACTGGAGCCCGAGTTCTCCCCAGACCATTGCCACGATGGAAGAGACCGGCTGGCGCCTCTTCGATATCGCGTACTACGAAGAAACCGATGAACTGTTCGTAAGCATGCAAACAGAAGATCAGGCCGGTTCAGGCGGAAGGATCCTGGTGATTCCGGACGCGACGGGCCGCACGACACCTGTAACGCTGGAGTCGGATTCCTCCACGGCCTTTGTCGCCCAGGCCTATCAGATCACCGGTCTGGCGGTCGCACCCACGGAGCTTCAGCCGGGCCCGGGCTCCCTGCTTGCAATGCGCACGAATCAACTCGGCCAGGCGGAACAGTTCGATATCGTCCGGGGAGGCAACCCGGAGGCGGTCTTCAATTTCAGCCTCTTCTATCAGTTTCCCGAATCCCTCGCTTACGACTGCACGAACGAACGGCTGCTGATGACGGATGTCCCGTTCAACGTCGATATAGACAGCACCTTTTTCGAGGCCCTTCCCAGCCCGTAGAGAATGCAGGCCGGGTATGATACGCTGTTCGAATGGGCGCCTACAGAAAAATCATCCATTGGCTCCATCCTATCGAGCATGCCGAAGCCCTGGCCGAACTCCGTAACGATAAGAAACGGGTATACAAGGCCAAGCGCCATCCTTGCCAGGCCCTGTACCCCCGCCGGGAGATCGCCCTGGTCGAACCCGGCGTGTGGGATCTCCAATGCCTCCGGCAGGGCTCGTGGTATCGCGCCTCCCGCAGGCGCGGCCAAACGCTTCTCGTGACGAACCAGCCCCTGGACGGGTTCTCTCCGTGGGGCGATCTCACCCTGGAGCCTTTCCGCCCTCCCCGGATCGCGACGGACAAGGACGTGGTGGAGATGCTGTGCGATGCCCGGGTCCCGGAGATCCTGCCCGAGGGATGGGGACTTTTCACCGCCTGGGAGGTTCAGGCCATCCAGGCGTACCTCGCCGGCGAGGGGATGGAGCGATCCCTCCAGGAGGTTTTTTCGTATTACACAGCCAACCATCTGAACTTCATCTTCCCGCGATTTTTCGTCCAAGACGACCGGGGGGGCCCTGTCATCCCTTACTCGATCCAGCGCACAGCCCTCGTCTGTTCCGCCTGCGTGGAGATCTTCGGCGTACTGGGAGGGGGCTTTCCCGTAAAATATCTCGTCCCTTGCCCCGGCCTGAAGTATGTAAAACCCGGCCCCTCCGAGTATCTTCGGGTCACAAGGATCGTCACAGAGCAGGAACCTTCTCAGGAATAGACAGCATCCCCCTTCCTGTGACGACCCGATCGATTTGACTCGTTTTCGATTCTTGTATAGGGTCATGCGCATGTCGGATTTGCTGTTTCACCGCAAGACCTGACAGCGGAGATCCCCTCTTGCCCCCGCTCTTTTTCGGTGTTCTCGTTCCTTCCCCCGTCCCCAAAGTATACGAGCGCATAAACCACACCATTCGTGCCTTCCCCGCTTTGCCTGGTCTCTCCCCTTTCAGCCGAAGACTGGAGGCGTCATGAAAGAAGAATTTTCCGCTTTGCTTCAGAGGAAGATGACCGCTCGAGGCTTCGAGAAGCTCATGGCTCTCAAGAACGAGAAGCTGTTCGCTTTCATCGGGGAATATGTGGAGCTATGCGACCCGGACACGGTGTACATGTGCGACGACAGTGACGAAGATGCGCACTATGTCCGCCGGAAGGCCCTGGAAGCCGGCGAAGAGAAGAAACTGGCCCGGGACGGCCAGACGGCCCACTACGACGGTTACGGAGACCAGGGCCGCGACAAGGCCAACACGAAATTCATGGTGGCCCGGAAGAACCTGGCGCAGATGGGAAACCTGAACTGTGTGGAGTACGAGGAGGGGCTCGCCGAGATCAAGCGGATCGCCAGGGGGATCATGCGGGGAAAAGAGGCCATCGTAAAGCTCTTCTGCGAATGCCCGACCATGAGCCCCTTTTCCATCGCCTGTGCCCAGATCACGGATTCCTATTACGTCTCCCATTCCGAAGATATCCTGTACCGGCGGGGGTACGGGCATTTCATGCAGATGCAGGACAAGGACGACTTTTTCCGTTTCCTTCACAGCGCAGGCGCCCTCGATGAACGCGGATGCACGGTGAATCTGAAAGACCGGCGCATCTACCAGGACATCGAGGACATGACTGTCTATTCCCTGAACAACCAGTACGCAGGGAACTCGGTGGGGCTGAAGAAGCTTGCGATGCGCCTCGCCATCAAGAAGGCCGCCGGAGAGGGCTGGCTGTGCGAGCACATGTTCATTATGGGATGTCAGAACCGTGAAGAGGGCCGGACCACGTACTTCTGCGGCGCCTATCCATCGGCCTGCGGGAAGACGGCCACGGCCATGCTTCCCGGGGAGACCCTCGTGGGCGACGACATCGCCTATTTCCGAAATCTCGGCGGGGAGTTTCACGCCGCAAACGTCGAGCGCGGGATCTTCGGAATCATCAAGGACGTGAACCCGAAGGACGACCCGGTTATCTTCAACACGCTGATGCAGGAAAAGGAAATGATCTTCTCGAATGTGCTGACCGGGCCGGACAACAACCCCTACTGGCAGGGCATGGGGATCGAAACGCCCAAAGAAGGCACCAACCACTCGGGGCCCGGCTGGTTCGAGGGCAAGAAGGACGCAGACGGGAAGATGATTCCCCTTTCCCACGGAAACGCGCGCTACACCATCCGGATGGAATACCTGGAGAACCTGGACCCGAATTGGGACGACAAGCAGGGCGTCCTCGTCGGAGGCGTCATTTACGGGGGCAGGGACAGCGATACGTCCGTACCCGTGGAGGAATCCCCGGGCTGGGAGAACGGGATCATCCTGAAGGCATGCACTCTCGAGTCGGAAACCACGGCGGCCACCCTGGGCAAAGAAGGGGTGCGTGTCCCCCAGCCGATGGCCAATCTCGATTTCATAAGCTATCCCCTCGGCCAATACATCCAGAACAATATCGGCTTCGTAAAGGGCATGAAGAAGGCACCGCTCATCTTTGCGATGAACTATTTCCTCAGGGATGAGGCGGGCGAATTCTGCACCCACAAGCTCGCCAAGAAGGTATGGCTGCACTGGGCCGAACAGCGGGTGCACGGCGCCCTGGACGCCCTCAGGACGCCCACGGGCCTGATCCCGGCCTACGAGGATCTGAGGCGGCTCTTCAGGGAGATTTTCGACGAAGACTACCCGGAAGCGGATTACCGATACCAGTTCACCTTCCGGTGCGATGCGTGGCTGGCCAAGCTGGAACGCGCGACCGCGTACTACAAGGCAAACGTGCCCGACTGCCCGGCGATGGCCTACAAGACCTGGGAAGAAGCGATCGAGAAGATCCAAGCCGCGAAGTCCGAGTTCGGGGCGCTCATCCCGCCGGGAGCGTACAAGTAGCGCGATTCCTTGTCACGCGCGAGCTGCCTGGGCCGTCCGCTCCCCCCACCTCCGATTCAAGGAAGGACGGTAAATCCCTCCCGAAACGCGGCCTCGCGCAGCTTCTCGTCCAGGCAGACAACGTCCAGGCCTTTCGGGGCTTCCTCTGACCAGACCAGGGCCGAAGCAAGCTGGAGGCCGTCCGCCGCACGGAGGGGGTGAACCATCAAGAGCCTCTCGGCCCGCTCCCGGACGATTTCGGTCGGTTGAACTTCCGACCACACCTCTGCCATGGCGGAGAGAATCGCCCGGGCCTTGCGCTCCCTCTCCGCCGAAAGCAGCCCTTCCCGCCTCCGTCTGGCCATGGCCGAGAGGCATTCGATCCGACTCCCCCACCAGACCACCATGTCTTCATCGGTGTCGACGATACGCCGCATTTCATCGGACGCGGATTCTCGAAAACAGAGAGGCACGATCGCTGATGAATCCCAGAACCTCACCGTCCCTCCCTCCGATCCTGGAGCAACGCGCCGAGTACGGAGTCGTTCGGATCCTTGGGTCGGGGCATGGCCCAGAAATCCTTCGGCAGCTTGCCCGGCCCGATCCTGATCAGCCCCTGCTTTTCCATCCGGACCAACGAATCCCTCTTCGTCTTGTGTTTGGCGACGGGTACGAGTCGGGCCACGGGCCTTCCTCTGTCCGTGATCAGTATCTCCGCGCCTCCCCTGACCCGTTTCAGGTATTCACTCAAACGGGCCTTGAGATCGCTTACGGCCGCTGTAGACATATCCCTTCCCTCCTCATATTGAGACTATTCTAGTCATATTTATATGAGCTGGCAAGTCAAGTTTGAACAAGAGGAGAAGAAACAGCGCCTCCATCGCAGTCTGTTCGTTAAGGCCGGGGTTCATGGTCACTGTCCGCGGATGGCACCCTCGGGACAGATATCCGCGCAGTATCCGCACTCCGTGCAGATCTCGGGATCGATGACAAACTCGTCGCCCTCTTTTGCTATCGCCTGAAGAGGACAGGCCTCGACACAAGCCCCGCACAGGGTGCACCGATCGGTGTATATGACGTAGGCCATGAAGACCTTCCCGTTTGCCTTGTGAAAGACGAAGAGTTACATTATAAATTCTGCGGGGTTGCGCATCAACCGCAGGGCGTGCTGGAGGCGCGGCAAGGAAGGACGAGCCTCTGCTTCCAGCCCTTGCTCGGTGATGTGCTGTTGTGCGCTGCCGGGGTTCCCGCGGAGATTTGGGCCGGGCGACTTCGGGGGCGGGAGAGACGGAGCCCAAGCAAATCGGAGCGGGAACCCCGACAGCGCACAACGAGTCGTTCGTGCTGGGCGGATACAGTTGGACCATCAGGCATGCGGTACGCGATCATTTCCGACATACATTCGAACCTGGAGGCCCTGGAGGTCGTTCTCCGGGAGATCGACCGCATCGGAGCCGATCGGATCGTTTCGCTCGGGGACGTGGTCGGGTACAACGCGAACCCGAACGAGTGCGTCCGGCTTCTTCGGGACAGGGACATATCCTCCCTCATGGGCAACCACGACGCGGCGGCATGCGGTCTGGAAGAGCCGACAGACTTCAACCCGATTGCCCGGGATGCGCTCCTGTGGACCCGACAGACCCTCGAGCCGGAGCACCGGGACAGGCTGAAAGGCTTGCCCGAGCAGATGATCCTCACGGACGGACTCCGGCTGGCACACGGCTCCCTGCTCTACCGGGACCATTACCTGTCGTCCCATGACGACATCATGGAGAACATCCGGCTCATGCGGGCGGCCGACCCTGAAATCCGCGTTTTGTTCTTCGGGCACACCCACATCCAGGTCGCCATCGCCTGTCACGAGGAAGACCTTACCGTGATTTCGTCGACTGCGCCGGCCAGGTTTTCACTTCGACCGGACAACCTCTATCTCATCAACCCGGGAAGCGTGGGACAACCGAGGGATCGAGACCCCAGATGCGCTTTTCTCCTGTACGATGAGGAAACCGCCACGGTCGAATTCATACGTTTACCTTATGACATCCGTACCTGCAGCGAAAAAATCCTTTCCTCCGGCCTGCCCGGAAGGCTGGCAGATAGACTTCACACAGGATGCTAGATCCGTTTCAAACCCTCGCCTCGCATCTGAAGGCCCCGGAGCCGGGGCCGGCCGGGATTCAGATTCACGGGGCCGGCGCTCCGGCAAAGGCCCTCGTAACCTCTTTCCTCGCTCACCGGATCCCGCGGAGGATGCTCTGCGTAGTCTCGGGCTGGAAGGAGGCCGAGCGCTTTGCGGAAGAACTCGGGTTCTTCTCCTCCCTTTTTCGGTATGGAGACCCGAAAGGGCGGACCCGGCTGCGCGTCCTGCTCTTCCCGCCCGGACTTCAGCACCCCATCGGACACGGACGACCCTCCGTCGCCTCCATGCGGGAGCGAATCGGCGTCCTCCTCTCCCTACTCGAAGAGGCCCCCCTGACCGTCGTCGTTGCCACCATCGAGGCCCTCCGTGAGCGGGTCCCCCCGAAGGATGTGCTCCGCGCAAACACGGTGCGGATCCGCGAAGGACAACCCCTGGACCGCGACGGCCTCGCCGCCTTTCTCCATGATGTCGGCTACCAAAGGATGCCTGTCGTGGAGGCACCGGGAGAGTACGCGGTCCGGGGCAGCTTGATCGACTGCTTTCCTCTGACGGCGGCCCACCCCTTCCGAATCGACTTCTTCGGCGATGTGGTCGAGGGGATCCGCACGTTCAACGTCGAGACACAGAGGACAGCGGGAAATGCCCCCTCGGCAACCATCCCCCCCGCCGGCCTGTTCATCTCCAAGGCGATCTCGATGGAAGGGATCCGGGCGCGCGTCAAGCACAGAGCGGACGCGCTGAACCTCCCCACCCGGCACCGCCTCGAACTCATCGAACGGATCGAAACCGGACTTCCATCCTGCGATCTCCCCCTTTACCTGCCCTTCTTCTTTGACCGGCTCGATACCCTGGTCGACTACATCGGCCGTGACGATCCGCTGGTCCTCGTGGACCCGGACAAGTTCCGCAAGGTGGAAGAGGCCCTCGAGCAGGAATGTATCGAGTCCATGGAAAAACTCACCGCCAAGGGGACGATCCTGCCCTCTCCCGGGGATCTCTTCGTGTCCCTTTCCGCCTTGTGGAACCGGGACGATGAGAGGACCCGCATCTTCTTCTCCGATCTGCCCATGGCCCGTTCCCGGATCGACCCCCGCAAAGGCGCGGACGAGCCCCTCCCCGGAGGACCGAAGGTCGTACGGATCCGCTCTCAGGGCCTCGCGGCTTACACCGCGTCCTCCGACAACGCGGCCCTTCCCAGGGGGTTGAATGCGTATGCCGGCTTGATTCGCGAATGGGTCGAAGAAGGACAAAGGGTCTTTCTTGTATGCCGCAGCGAACCCGAAAAGGCACGGATGTCCCACCTGCTGGCCGAGTATCGGCTCGATTTCGTACTGCCGGATGCCAGGCTTCCCTTCCGGGGGAACACCCCCGGCCTGTACCTCCTCGCCGGCGGGCTCTCCCAGGGATTCGCCATGCCCGCGAGCGGTCTCGTCTTCCTGCACGAGGAGGACATCTTCGGACGCAAGATTCGAAAACACAGGCTGCGGGATGTGGAGCCTGCGGATCGGCTTGAGCCCCATGAACTCAAGCCGGAGGACTACGTGGTACACATCGACTTCGGCATCGGCCTGTACCGGGGCCTGGAGACGCTCGACATACGGGGGCATGTAAACGATTACCTTCACCTGGAATATGCGAACGGCGACAAGCTCTACCTGCCTGTGGATCGGGCAAGCCGCATCCAGAAATACGTAAGCACGGAAGATCTGCCGCCCGCACTGGACAAGCTCGGCGGGGCGTCCTGGGCCCGGACAAAACAGAACGTGAAGGAATCCGTGCTGGCAATGGCCGAAGAGCTCGTTTCCCTGTATGCGTCACGGCTCGTCCGCAAGGGGCTTCACTTCACCAAGCCCGATCCGTCCTACCACGAGTTTGCCGCCTCCTTTCCCTATGAAGAGACCCCGGATCAGGTGCGGGCCATCGAAGCGGTCCTCCGGGACATGGAGGGCGACCGGCCGATGGATCGCCTCATTTGCGGCGACGTGGGCTTCGGCAAGACGGAGGTGGCGATCCGGGCGGCCTACAAGGCCGTCATGGACGGCAAACAGGTGGCCGTTCTCGTCCCCACGACCGTCCTCGCCCAGCAGCACTACACGAACTTCCTGAAGCGTTTTGAAGACTATCCCGTTGAAATCGAGATGCTGAGCCGCTTTCGGTCTCCCAAGCAGCAGAAGGCCATCCTGGCCGGGATGGCGGATGGGAAGATCGATATCGTGGTGGCAACCCACCGGCTCCTCCAAAAGGATGTAAAGTTCCGGGACCTGGGTCTGCTGATCCTGGACGAGGAG
>WFRX01000331.1 GCA_015486285.1 bacterium | reverse complement strand
TTCAGGGGGGATGAAAATGCAGCCGTTCCCGGCCACCGGCTTTCCGTCTATAGCGATGGTGCCCGTATCCGGCGTGATGAAGCCGGCGATCAGCCTGAGGATCGTGGTTTTGCCGCATCCGGAAGGGCCGAGAATAACGAGGCGTTCTCCCCCGGTGATCTGGAGCGAGATGCGGTCGAGGGCCTTTTCACCGTTGTATAGCTTGGAGACGCAATCCAGATCGATGATCTTCATCGGACGGCCTTTCGCGCTGTGAGCGCAGGGGCCAGCGAGAGGAGGCCCGCGGGCAGCAGGGTGGCGGTTATCAAAAGGATGCAAAGCGCGGCGATCAACTCCGGCGAGCCGTTGGCCATGAGCGTGAAGATGCGGACCGGCAGGGTTTCATACCCCGGCGGATAGACGAGCATGGTAATCCCGGTGTCGCGTAAGGAAAAGACATAGCCCACGAGCCACCCGGCGAGAAGGCCTCGCCGGGCCATGGGTGCGACAACAAATGCCATCCTGCGAAACCACCCCGCCCCGGCGACCTGAGCCGCCTCTTCCATGGAAGGGGGGATCCGGGCAAGCTGTCTGACGGTTATGCGATGTGTCAGCGCCGTGTACTTGGCGAGATAGCCGAGGAGAATGATCAACGGTGTGCTGTAAATCATGTTGGTCCAGGGCCTGTTCCACAGACTGACAAGTCCGATCCCGATCACCGTGCCGGGAAGGGCGAAAAGAAAGATGGTCATGGAATCAACGAGCCGCCAGTGCCTGAGGGCCCTTGTTTGCACCAGATAACCGGTAAAGAACCCGAGCAGCGTGAGAAGGGTGGCGCCGATGAGGGCATACAGAATGCTGCGCGCAAGGCTGTCCCCGGCTTTGTCCAGCGCATCGGCGTAGGCGCGGGCGCTTCCTGATTGAACGATGAGCACGATCATGGGCAGAATGACAATGACAAACCCGGCAGTTGCAAGTAACAAGAGCCAGCCCTTTCGCTGCCTGCCGAGGCGGATCAGAGGCACAGGGTCGCGATCGGAAAACGGCTGCAGTTGATACGTCCTTTCACGGAGAAAAGAGGCCTCCACCAGAAGCAGGACCAGCGTGACCACCGCAAGGGGTACGGCAGCGGCCGTGGCCGCTTCGAAATTGTAGAAGGCGGAAAACTGGGTAAAGCTCTCGACGGGAAAGACGTCATAGCGCAGAAAATTCGGTACACTGAATTCCCCGAAGCTGAGGAGAAAAACGAGCATGGCGGAGAGCAGAACCCCGGGCAGAAGCAGGGGGATCGTGATCCCCTTCATGACCCCGCGCCACCCTGAAACCAGCCGTCCCGCTTCCTCGATCCGCGGGTTGATGGTCCGGAGGAAGACCAGGGTGAGGAGCATCGGGATGGGCAAAAAGGTGGTGAACAGGACGGCGGTACAGCCCGGCAGGCCGAAGAGCCAGCGGGCGGCCGGCGGGGCCGCAAGCAGGTCGGACCACGCGACCGCCAGGATGTATGGAGGGAGGAGCAAGGGGACGATAAAGAGGACCGTGAAGAACCCGCGGAACGGCAGGTCCGTCTTACCGAGGAGAATGCCCAGGGGCGTCCCGATCGACACGGTCAGCACCGTGACCAGGGATGACAGGGCCATGCTGTGCCCCATGAGGATCCACTGGTGTGAGGACGTCATCAAGCCCATATAGGAGGCCAGGCTGAAACGGCCCTCTACCATCAGGCTCTTGATCAGCATGGAGAGTACAGGCAGCATGCCGATCGCAAAAAGGAGGAGGACGCTCGCGGCCAGGGAGAAACGCCTTGCCATCTAGAGCCCCATCCACGCCTTCAGGAAAGGCTGAATTTCGACCATTTTCTTTGCGACTCGGCCGTAATCTACACGCATGACCTGGAGGCCTTTGATCGGCCTCAACTCGGGCGGGGTCTCCACGGCGGGATGCAGGGGAATCTGGGCGCAGTCGGCAAAGGCCAGCTTTCTCTCCGTCTTCCTGGAAAGCAGATAATCGATGAGCTTTTCGGCTGTGTCCGGGTGCGGTGCGCCCCTGATGAGTACAGCGGCATTCGGGACGATGAAACAGCCGATCCCGCCCTCTCCCTGATCCGGATAGACCATGGTGACCGGTTTCCCCTGTCTCATGCGATTGACGGCATCGTCGCTGTCCACCAGGCTGAAGTCGGCCCGCCCCGCGGCGACGAAATCGGCGCTTTCGCCGTTATTCGTGGAAACGGCCACATCGTTTTGTTTTATCGCCGCCATGAATGCCTTGGCCTTCCCGTCGCCCCAAATCGTGAAGAGGGCGGCGATCTGAGAGGTCGTGGTCCCAAAGAGCGGATTGGCGATCACCGATTTCCCCTTCCAGAGGGGATCCGTATAGGCCAGGATGGTTTCCGGTGGTGCCTGTACACTGCTGTTCACGATGAGAACCCTCGCCCTCGCGGAAAATCCGGTCCAGTATCCCTCGGGATCTTTGAAGACGGGCGGGATGTCTTTTGCGTTCGGAGAACGATACGAAGCGGCGATTCCCTTTTGTTTGAGGACTTCGGCCCGGATCGGTTCGTTGGCCCAGTACACATCCGCCCGAGGATTGTGCCTTTCGGCAATGAGGCGGTTCATGGACCCGGTGCTCTTGGCCTCCTCGGTGTCATAGACCGCCTTGACCTGGATGCCGCTCTCTTTTTCAAAATCCTTCAGAATCGGTTCCGAAAAGACCTGGTCCTCGGAAACATAGACGGTGACGACCTTGAAAGACCCTTTCTTCCCGCTGCATCCGATGTTTCCCGCAAGGGCCGTGACGGCCAGGAACAGCGCGGCCCGGCTGAAGAGGCGCTTCCATCGAAAAGGGAACCCTGACGCGTTGGCGACCATAAATTTCTCTCTTTCTGCGAGGGCTAAACAGCTTGGAACATTGCAAGGAGTTCGCTCAGACTTCTTATGAGCTGGCCGTGTCCTTCATGGATGTAAACTCCGACCTGGGCGATCAAAGCGTAGGCAAAGCCGATCTGAGCCAGGGCATATCCGGCAACCGTAAACTGGCTTATGCTGACAACCCCGAGGCCAAACTGAGAGAAAGTAAAGAGGCCGCAGGCAAATTGACCGATGGCGATCACCCCCTTCGCGGGGACCGGTACACGGTTGGGACGGTACTTGAAGGAAATATGGAGCAGCGGAAGGCCGAAAAGGGTTGCCTGCGACTTGTACTCGAAGCCCCAGCCGTCCCATTTTTCCCTCGCGGGATAGGGGACGCCGCAATGGGGACAGACCGCGGCCTGCTCGGAAACTTCATGTTGGCATTCGCGACAGGGTCGCATGGTTGCCCTTTCTTGTTCAGAAGATCCTCCACGCGATCAGCATCGCCGAGAAGGCTCCGCCGTACAGGCCGGGGATGAGATACAATGTCAGGCTCCGCCGGCCGGATGCCGGCAGCTGCCGTTGGATCAGTTTGTTTACAACGACGATGCTCAAGGAAACAGCAATGCCCATCAGCAGCAGGGACAGCGCCGTGATCGTCGGGGCCCTCCAGCCGGGAAGAGGCGCCAGCGGGGCGGTCTTGTCGAGTATGGCTCGTGCCGTTTCAAGGCCCCGGGGGTCCGAAAAGACGTATTGCCAATAGGGGAGACGCGATGTCATCTTGAGGAAGGCCTTGATAATGTGAGCCCCCGCCATGATCGGGAGGAAGGCGATGCCGAACCTGAGAAAATAGTCGCTCAACGCGAAATGCCCGCCGGCCAAGCGGAAGGCGAGGAAAGGCAGCAGCCAGAAGAGCAGGGGTAGGGCGATAAACAAAAGGAAGGATGTCACCAGGCCGTGTCCCAGGGCGCTGCTGATTCCAAAGGCCTTCAAGATTGCTGAAGGGGCCCAGAGTACCAGTTTCTCGGTTGTCTCCCATTCCGTAAAAACTTCGTAAATCACAAAGCCGGATACCACAAGGAGAAAAGCCGCCTGTGCCGGGGTCAGCGCCTTGAGGGTCAACAGATCCTGGAACCAGCGCCGGCGGAACCAGCCCGGGTTGGGGCGGGCGGGAAGGCCCGGATTGTTCCGGTCGCAGGCCTTGAGACATTGGCCGCAAAGAAGGCATGCGCTGTTGTCCTCCAGCCTGGCGGGGAAAAGGCCGACGCCGCAGCTCCGTCCCTGGAACCTGTATGCGCCCTCGCGGGAGATGCATGAACGATCCTTGCATGCATCGCAAACCGACCTGTCTCGCACGCCCCAGCCG
>WFRX01000330.1 GCA_015486285.1 bacterium | reverse complement strand
CCCGGAGAACGGAGGAGGGGAGGGGACCCGCCGAGGTGCCCGGATGGAGCGGGAGGGGACCGGACGGACGGCTGTGGGACGGACCTCCCCTTGCCCCCCGCCGGGACCTGGATGAATACCCGTCGCCCTACCTGGACGGCACGCTCGACCCGGCCGCGATGGACGAGGCGATCCTGCTGGCATCCCGGGGCTGCCCGTACAAGTGCGCCTTCTGTTATACACCCAAGGCATTTGGAACGCGGGTCCGGGTCCATTCCCTGGAAAGGGTGATCGAGGAACTCGCATGGATTCGTCGACAAGGGCTCCAGAGCTTCTGGTTCGCCGATCCGAGCTTCACCCTGCAGGCGGACAGGGTTCATCTGCTCTTCGATGCGCTGCTTCAAAAGGGATTGGACATGCGAATCTGGCTGGAGACACGAGTCGATCTGGTGGACGAAGGGCTGCTCGGCAAGATGAAGGCGGCCGGCGTACACACCGTCGCATACGGTCTCGAGTCGGCGGCGGGCCATGTGCTCAGACGAATCGGCAAGTCTCTCGACCTGGAGCAGGCCGTCAGGGCGATTCGGATCACGCAGCGGGCGGGGCTGGATGTTGAACTCTTTTCCCAGTACGGGCTCCCCGGGGAGAGGCTCGAGGACGCCCGGAAAACGCTGACCTTCGTCAGGGAAAACGGTGTCCCCATACGGGGCAATACAAACGCCCAGCAGATGCAGGTATACTTCGGGACCAAGATTCAGGAGGCGGCGGAGCGGTTCGGGATCAACGCCGTCGACGAGTCCTTCCCGCCCTATCTCTCCATCGGCTCCCGGTATGAGACGGAATGGATGAAGACCGCCGAGCTTGAAGAGATGGGCCTGCGGTGGAAAGCCGCCTCGGAGGACGGCGGCAAGCACATCGTTTCTTGACGAAATCGGGCGCGACACCTGCACAACCTCTGCAAAGGAGAGGGCAGGGCGCGCACCCCTCTTGTGCCAAGTGTGCGAAGGGTCGGACCCATGAACGAGAACGGCGGAGATCCACTGAAGGGGATCCAGGCTTCGGTCTACTCAACCCTTTTCTGTCTGTGCGATTCCCTTCAGCCTGACGGCGCAAACAGAGAAGAAGCGCAAGGGATCCTGCGGTCCTTTTCCGCTCTTCTCCCCCAATTGAATTTCTCTTTCACCTGTTACCTGATCAGCCGGGAACCACAACCCGCGGGCCACACCTGTTTCGACTCCCTCCTGAATGAGGCTTCTTCCTTTCTCGAACAATACGGGTTCATCCAAGCCGACCTCCGCCCGGTTCATCCATTCTCGGCCGCCCATGCCGAACACTGGGTTTCCGCCTATCTTCGGTACCTCCGCACATGCAGGCCGTTCCACGAGGAAGGGTACAGGGAACAGATCATCGCCCGTCTTCGGATCTTTCCGATCGTCTTCCTCGAGGATGCCGCCGAGGTAGTCGAAGCAGGCCCCTTCCTCTCGTTCCTGCAAGAGAACTTTTTCCTGCCGTCCATCCTCGTCCCCGGCGAGGCAGTCCCGGAGATCGACGCCCTTCACCACGACCGTGAACCTCCCCCATGGGTCCGTGTGTATGCTTGCGACACCCCGGTCTTCGATTCCGAAAGGATTCTCGAAATCCTGCACGCACACGAAATCATTGATCAATGCCTGGCGGACGATGCAAAGCCATTGCCGGAACCCGATGATCTTCCCTGCCCGACATCGTTGATCCTGGACGAGAAGGGTCAAATTCGCCCGTGTATGAAGGAAGATCGCCTCCTTTCCACCTTGGAGATGGTAGGGGCCAGCTACCGCCTCAATCGGCAGGGCGCCTCCGCATGGCATCGCCTGTGCGACCGCACGGCGACCCGGTATGTCCGAAAAGGCATGCACGACAAGGCGATCAAGGCCTGGCGGTCTTCGGCGCGGGCCTATCCGCCTGAAGACGTTCCCGCATCCCTCCTGCTTCAGACAGGCCTTTGTTATTACGAAGGGGGGGATCCCGAAGCCGCCATGGAAGCGTTCGTTGCCGCCGGGAAGGCGGATCCTCATTCTGCGGACGTCCGCTATTACATGGGCCGGTGCGAGTTCGCCTGGAGGGACTACATCGAGGCGGCGGATCGCTTCCAGGAGGCCCTCGATCTGGGGCTCCCGTATCCCCTTCGCACCGAAGCCCAATACTACCGCGGCCTCTCCCACTACCATCTTCAGGAATACGATGCGGCCCTCGAGCCCCTGGCCGAGGCGGAGAGGTCCGGCATGGCCGAAAGCCCGCTCCCTTTCTATCAGGGACTCTGCCACCTCGGGAAGCAGGAACCCCGCAGGGCCTTGCCCTGCTTCCAGAAGGCCCTGTCACTCGGGCCCTCCCCGGAGGATCTTTTCCACGTTCTCTTCTATATCGCCCACACCTACAAGGAAATGGAGGAGTTCCGCCAGGCCCTCGAGGCCTGCGCACGGGCCGAGAAGATCGAACCGGAGAGCTACGAATTGTGGAATCTGAAGGGCTTCTGCCACTTCAAGCTGCGTCGCCACGACGAAGCGATCGCCTGTTTCCAAAAGGCACTGGCAATCGATCCCGCCTCGGCAATCGACTACGCGAACATCGGCTCCAATCTCCGCGACAAGGGCGATACCCAAGGGGCGATCGACATGTACGAAAAGGCCCTTTCCATGGACCCGACGATCCAGTTCGCCAGGGAAAGCCTGGAGCGCCTCCGGAAATCGAAACCGACCTGAGGGGGGCTATAAGCCATGAACATGCAAAAGAAGACGCCACATGACACTGTACGCGCCTTTATCGCCATCGAGCTCAGTGAGGACGCCCGCCAAGGGTTGGCCATGCTGCAGGATCGCCTGCGAGGCATCCTTCCCCCCGACACGGTCCGCTGGGCCGCCGCAACAAACATCCATCTGACCCTTCATTTCCTCGGCGATTTGAGGAGGAATCATCTCGAAACAGTCGAGCGAATACTCCTCGACGCAGCAGGCCGCTCTTCACCCTTTTCCCTCACCCTCGCCGGGCTCGGCTGTTTCCCCAACCCCCGTCGCCCGCGCATCGTCTGGGTCGGCATTTCCGGCGAAACCGAGGCCCTGCGCCTCCTGCAGAAACGCCTCGGCAAGGACCTCAAAAAGAACATCGGCTTCCATCCGGAGCCACGGCCGTTTTCCCCACATCTGACGATCGGGCGCGTGAAAAAGGCCCTCCGCACTCAACCATCCGTCCGTCTCGGAAGCCTCCTCGAACAACAGTTCGACACCGTCGGCGACCTTGCCGTCTTGAAGGTCGACAAGATTCTTCTGATTCAGAGCGACCTCAGGCCCGATGGCCCCGTCTACACTTCTCTGGCCCAGGCAGAGCTTGGCTGACCCGAATTTATTTCCTGATTCGAATCATTTCCGGAAGGTTCAATAGTTCAAGCAGAGTTAAAGTAACTTCTCACGTAACTTCAATTGATACATTCTATGTTCCATGTATCCTCTTGTATTTTCATCTTTTTACATCGTAGATAAGCGCCAGCCCTCGCGACGCCTCCTGTCCCGACCCCGTGATATTACTGTCTGATAATGTATATTATGTAAACTTTAATATATCGAGCTTTTCCATAGCTCATAGAACTCTCCAGAATAACAAAAAGAACAATTCAGGGGCCCTGCTAACCGGGATCAGTCTTTTTAAGCTTGTTTACAAGCTCGACGATCGTATCCAGCCGATTCGGCTGCCTCCGGTCTTCCGAGAGACTGGCAACCTTCTCTTCGGGCAGGCGGGACTTCAGGTACGAGACCACGTCGAAGGTCTCCCACCAGCAATCGAGGATCTTGTAGCATGGGGTGGCTTCGCCCGGCGCCAGGCAATACCGGAACGGCACCGTTCCGCCTAACCGGGGGCACCGGGTTTCGAGCCCTTCCACACTTTCGGGTTTTCCCGGCTTGGGAGGCATAGAGATTGCCTTAGCCTTTTGGAATGCCATGGGCGCCTCAAAGTGCAGGCGTCAGGCCGGCTGGTTCCCTCTCCCTATCGACGCTCAGCGGCTCTTCAGCAGCGCGGGCTTGGGGAAGTCCTTGAAGACCTCTTCCGCCTTCTCGAGCATCTCGTCCGGCAGCTCGTAGTCCGTCAACTGCTTCGAGAGGTAGCGTTCGTAGGATCCCAGATCGATCAGGCCGTGGCCGCTCCAGTTTACCAGGATGACCTTCTCCTTGCCCTCTTCCTTCGCCTTCTTCGCTTCGTCGATCACGCACGCCAGGGCCTGGTTCGTCTCCGGCGCGGATATGTAGCCTTCCGTCTGGGCCCACATCATCCCGGCCTCGAAGCTCTCGAGCTGGTGATAAGACCTCGGTTCCAGGATCCCCTCGGAGATGAGCTGGCTTACTTGGGGCGCCATACCGTGGTAGCGGAGCCCCCCTGCATGGATGGGAGGGGGAACAAAGGCATGCCCGAGGCTGTGCATGGCGATGAGCGGCGTAAATTTCGCGATATCCCCGTGGTCGTAGACAAACGGGGCCTTGGTCATGGTCGGGCAGGCCTTCGGCTCCACCGGATAGATCTTGATCTCCTTGCCGTTGATGACATCGTGTACAAACGGAAAGGCGATCCCGGCAAAGTTGCTTCCCCCTCCGGCGCAGCCGATGATCACGTCCGGATATTCCCCGACCTTCTCCATCTGCTTCTTCGCCTCCAGGCCGATCACGCTCTGATGGAGCAGGACATGATTGAGCACACTCCCCAGGGAGTAGCGCGTGTCTTCCGGCCCCACCGCCATCTCGATCGCCTCGCTGATCGCGATCCCGAGCGAGCCCGGGGAATCGGGGTCCTTCTCCAGCACCGCCCGTCCGGACTGGGTCTCTTCGCTCGGGCTCGCCACGCACGTCGCGCCCCAGGTTTCCATCATGGTCCTGCGATACGGCTTCTGCTGGAAGCTGATCTTCACCATGTACACCTTGCATTCGAGCCCGAAGAGCGAACACGCAAAGGCCAGCGCGCTCCCCCACTGCCCCGCCCCGGTCTCCGTGCAAATCCGCTTGATGCCGAAGGCCTTGTTGTAATACGCCTGAGGCACTGCAGTGTTCGGCTTGTGGCTCCCCGGAGGGCTCACACCCTCGTTTTTGTAATAGATCCTCGCCGGCGTGCCCAGTGCCTTCTCCAGGGCGGTGGCGCGAACAAGGGGGGTTGGACGCCAGATACGGTATTTCTCCATGACCTCCTCAGGAATGTCGATCCACCGCTCCGTACTCGCCTCTTGTTCGATCAGGTTCATCGGGAAGACGGGCGCCAGATCGCCCGGCTCCAGAGGCGTGCCGTCCGCTCTCAGCGGAGGATTCATCTTGATGTCCGCCATGATGTTGTACCACTGGGTCGGCATCTCCTGCTCATCCAAAAAGATCTTTTTCGCCATGTTCCTTTCCTCCACTGGCAGCTTCTTCCCCGCCCGTTCTCATTCAGACAATCACCCACAGCCCTACGGTCAGACGAACCTAACAAACGCAATTTCCGAAGTCAACAGGGCTAACGCATCAACGGGTTTTTCTCTTTACCGATATGTACCCACGATGATGTTTTCGACCAGAAACATGTTCATGCAGGACTTGACCCCGAAGGCCCGCAACTGGTAATAGAACGACCGAAAGGAGCCTTACATGAAACGAAAGCGATTCGTGGACTTGAGCGTCGCCATCGAAGCCGCCCTGCCCTCCGATCCGGAGATGATGATCCCCAAGATCCGCTACCTCGGCCACGACGAAGGCGCGGAAACCATGACCCTTTTCTTCCCCGGCCTGGAGAAGAAGGACCTCCCCGAAGGGAAAGGATGGGCCGTGGAACTCGTGGAGCTGGCCACCCACTCCGGCACCCATCTCGATGCCCCCTGGCATTACCATCCCACGATGCATAATGGCTCCAGGGCCCTTACGATCGATGAAATTCCCCTCGAGTGGTGCATGGGAGACGGCGTGGTACTCGATCTGCGACACCTGCCGGACGGATACCGGGTCATGCCTTCCGACCTCGAGGCCGCCCTGGAGAAGATCGACTACACCTTGAAACCTGGAGACATCGTACTCATCATGACAGGGGCGGATCGATACTGGGGAACCGAGGAGTATCTCGCGAGAGGCTGCGGCATGGGCCGGGACGCAACCCTCTGGATCCTCGATCAGGGCATTCACGTGGTCGGAACCGACGCGTGGGGATGGGACAGGCCCTTCTCGTTCATCGTGGACGAATTTCAGCGAACAAGGGACGCCTCCATCATCTGGGAAGGCCATTTCGCCGGCATCGAAAAGGCCTACTGCCATATCGAGAAGCTCACCGGACTCGATCAACTCCCCCCTTTCGGATTCACCTTCTTCTGCTTCCCCATCAAGATCAAGGGCGCCAGCGGAGGCTGGATCCGTGCCGTGGGCTTGATCGAGGAGGACGAATAGGCCATCAGACCAGGCCACGCATAGCCCTGGTACCTCCTACCACGCACCTCCCGCCACCGCCCTGCCCTCTTCTCTCCGCGGCCATTGACCTCGGCGCATCCCTGTGCGTACCGCTCTACCCAATCCTCTATGCCTCTGGTATCCTAAAACGGAAAAAGGGGCCGCATGGCCCCTTTTTCCTGCCCATCAATGTTCTCTTCAATCACACATGATTGGGACTTCTGTTATCGTACGATACGCTTACGGCGTCACGGTGACCGTCGTTGTGGCCTCGAAGATCCGGTCATTGAGGGCACCGTCCGCCGTGCGGTCAAAGGTCACGTGGAAGGTGTTCACCCCTACCTGCCCGGAATCCGTGATCGCATACCCTGTCCACGGATTGGTGATCGTCTGGCCACCCCACAGGCTCACGTCTCCAGTGTACACCGGTGCCTGCGTGGCGCTCCAAGTCCCCGCTCCATCCAGGTAGAGGATGCCGCCGCTCGCCGGCTGGGCCCAGATATAGATCTCCACGTTCGTTGTCGAGGTCCCTGTCACCGCCCCGAAGGTGCCCGTCGGATGGTTTGCACCAACCGCGACCGTCGAAGGTGACATGGTGACCGTCGGATGCGGCCCGTAGACGATTCTCCGGCCATAATCCACATAGAAGTAAGGCAGATCCGTAACCGCATTGTTCCGGATCAGGTCGAACCCTGTGTGGAGGGTGTATTCCCCTTCCGCGGGAATCGGAGGCACCACAGTGATCGGCAGAGAATAGCCTTGCAGGATCGCTCCAGCGTCCGCGCTTCGGATATCGCTAATGTCCGGTGCAGGGTTCCAGGTTGTCGTCGCTTCGTCGTAAAACCATCTTCCCCCACCGACGCCCTCGATCCACACAAAGCGGTCGGCAGGAAGCATCAGCGCGTCCAGCACGGTTACCAGGGCCCGCATGTAGCTTTCCGGTCCACCTGGAACAACATACAGCGTGTCTGCCCGGTTCGGATGCGAGCCTGTGTTCGAGCCGTCCGCAAGGTATCCGTTTCCGTCTACGTAAGGATACCCGACCTGGCTGTCAGCCGTGATGCTCACATCCACGTCCCCAGCATTGCTGGCAACCGTCATGGTCGTGGCCCGCGGACCAATCCCTGTCGGAACCAGCGATACCGCAACAACCGCGCTCGCGCCGGGGGGCACAGTGAACGGACCCGCCGGAGCAGCCGTAAACTGCGCCGCATCGTAGCCGCTGAAGGTGATCGAGGATACATCGAGGTTCGCCGAGGTTCCAGTGTTGGTAACCACCACGTACTTGAGCCCCGCGATCGGGTTCGCCGGCGTGAACACCGAAACGTCGCCCATATCGATGGTCGTAGGTGCCACCGAGATGCTGGCAGCCGCACCCACAACACCGTTGGCAAGGAGGTTCACGACTGTAGCATCCGGAGACTCAGAGGTATAGATGCTGAGCGCCGCCTCCTTGGCGCCTTCCGTGGCAGGCGTGACGCTCACCTCGTAGTAGCATCCGTGACCGGCCGCAAGCGTCGTGCCGGAGCAGGTGTCATTGTCGATGCTGAACTCCGCGGCATTGGCGCCGTCCAGGAGTCCTGCATAGATGTTTGCCGGCTCCGTGCCGCTGTTCAGGACCGAGACAGACACGGTCGCAGAAGTCGTCGCAAGGTCCACATCGCCGAAGTCGATCTCGGCAGGGGCGATATCAATGGCGGCATCCATTCCCCTTCCCTGCATCGTCACGGTCTCGGTGCCGACCGTAAAGATGCCGAGGGTCCCTACGACATCCACGCTGCCTGCAAAGAGCGTAGTCGCGTCACTTGGGGTGAAGACCACGTCGACAGTCCTCGAGTCCCTTCCGCCTGCGTCACCGGCCGGGAACAGAATGAAGGAAGATGCGGATGCGATCGCGAACTCCGGAGCGGTCGGCGCGCTGACGGTCACGTTCACGAAGGCGTTCAGGGCATTCGTTACGGTGAAGCTGAGGCCGGCGCTGCCCCCGACGGAGGTGTCCGGGAAGCTCAGGGCCGGCGGCGCTACTCCGATGCCGCTTGTCGTGGCGATCCCTACACCGCGCAGGTCCACGGTTTCGCTGTACGTGTTCCCGCCCAGCTCCGACGTAAAGGTCAATGTGGCCTGCACAAAGCCCGCCACCATGGGCGTGAAGGTTACGTTGAATGCCTGGGAGCCGCCCATATCGATCGGCGCGGACGCCATATCCAGGCTGAAGTTGTCTGCCCCGCTCCCGCTGATCTCTGCGTTGACCAGGATCGACTGCGCGGCAAGCACGTTGGTAACGGTCACGTTGACGTTACCGGCGGTCCCGATCGTCGTCGGCGGAAACTGATGCTCGGCAGGCGCGACCGTGAAGATCGCGTTTGTTCCCGTACCCGTGAGCAACACCGCCCTGTCGGGCCGCTCGACACCGTTCACGGTGGGCGTCACAATCGCCTCGAAATCCCTGACCGCATTCGGCGAGAAGGTCGCCCAAACCGTCCTTGTTCCAGCCTTCGGAACCGTGAATTCGGTTTCGCTCAGGGAGAAGAATCCCGCGTCACTGCCGCTAACGGCGAGCTGGATGTCCACGATTCCGCCGTTCCCTGCCGGGTTCGTGATGTTGAAGGACATGGGAACGCTGGACGTACCGCTCAGCACGCCGCCGAAATCGACGGTCGTGGGCGCCACGACCAGGTCGTTGCCGGAGCCCTCCTGGGTATCGCCGGTCAATCCGTTGATGATTACGCCGCCCGAATGGGTAATCACGAGATTCGCCAGGGTATAAGAACCAGGCGCGGTCGGCGTGAAGGTGATGTCCAGGTCGAGGCATTCGCCCGGCCCGAGGACCACCGGGAGGTCAATGGCACCCAGGGTGAATGCGCCCGCCTGAGCCCCTGTGACAGCGACGGAAGCTATGGTCGCATCCGCCCCGCCCTGGTTGGCGAGCCGAATCGTTCGAGTAATGGAGCCTCCTACGGAAGCTGTCCCCACATCAAAGGGGTTCGCTACCGCGGCACCGGTCATATCGATCAGAACCGGACCCGCAGCCGGGGCCGCCGCGCCGCCGGTCACGCCCATGTCCTTGCCGACTGCCGCGGCGATACACGGCGACGAGCTGTCCAGGGGGTATTCCCCGGCTGTCACGAAGATCGGGTCCGTGTCGAAATTCCCTGCCCCGAACCATCCGCTCGGGTAGGATCCGATCGCTTCAATATCCGAATAGGTAATCGCCGCAGCTGCTCCGCCGTCGAGGGGAAGATCCAGCGCGCTTCCGTTCCCCCACAGGATATCCGCAAAGAGGGTTACATTGTCGTCCGTGTCGCCCGCAAGGCAGGCCACGCCCGCATTCCCCGAGAAGGTCGAGTAGGCGATGCTCAGGGCTCCGTTACCGCCGCGCTGAACAACGGCGCCCACGGACTGGCCGGTGAAGAATGCATTCGTGATGGCCCCCCCTGCTCCGTATGCCATAATCGCGGATCCCGCAGGGGCGGTGTTGCCTCTCATTTCGCCACGTACCATGACCAGGCTGGAGCTCAGCAGATCGACGGCGCCGCCTGCATAGACTGCGGAGTTGTTCTCAAAATCCACATCCGCGAGAGTAAGCGTGCCGCCGCCGACAACCTCGATGGCGCCGCCGTACAGCCCCGCCTGGTTGTTCGAGAACACGCTTTTGGCGATACTCAGATCCTGTTCGACATAAAGGGCGCCACCCGCGTTGCCGCTGTTTCCTGTAAAGCTCACGTGGAGCAGGCTGGCAACCGCGGCGCCGGACATGATCTTGAGGCCTGTTTCCGTCGCGTTGTTGATGTCCACATAATTCAGGGTGGCCGAACCGCCGTCCTGGACGATGATCCCGTCCCATCCCGCGCCT
>WFRX01000329.1 GCA_015486285.1 bacterium | reverse complement strand
TCCCGGAGCTTGTCAAAGGCTTCCCGCAACGTGTCGGCAGCCGGTTCATTGAGCGCCTCGGGGAATCACCCCGGCTGGCGGGGCAACAGGCCTCGGGTGCGTCCGGGTCCCGCTACCCCGCCGGTTCGGGCCGGATGCCCTCGGGCGTGATGCCCCGGACGTAGTAGGTCTCGTCGCCCAGAATGCTCAGGAAGATGACGATGAAGGCGATGGAGGCCTCCACCATCAGGGACTTGTCCTTGTAGAGGAGCCGGAGCTGCTTCGCCCGCACCGTGGAATCGTGGTGGTCGAAGCATCCTACGAAGAGCCCGTCGAGCCGGTGCCCCCGGGTGGGCGTGGACACGATATCCACCCCTCCCTCGAGGCAGTACGCCATGGCGTCCTCGAGGATCCGCTTCTGCTCCGAGATGTCCGTGATGTGGTAGCCGAAGATGTGCATCACCGTTCGCTGGGCCTCCTTCATGCTCGCCACGGCGATGGCCTCGAACAGCCGCGCAGCGGCGGCGTCCCCGCTGATATCCGCCTTTTGCCGGATCAGGGACAGGAGGACCGTGTTTTTGAACAGCTCGTAGAGGCGCTGTGCGCCGTTGATGGGGCTCTTCGGCGGATGGTCCAGGGTGGGCCTGTACCCGGCGTAGGCGCCCACGAAGAGAAGCTGGAAGATGTGGGAAAAGAAATCGACCCCCTTCAAGGGGTCGTGTATGTCCACACGCATGTCCAGCGTATTGTCCAGACGGTCCGCCAGCTTGACGCGGACCACATCCGGCCTCTGTTCTTCCCGCCCCAGCATTCTGCCGATGTACTGGCAGTAGGTCTGGCCTTCCTCGTGCCTCTTGAGGAGTTCGAGCCGCTCCATCAGGCACCGCCGGTCGGTCGGATTCACCCGCTCGAGAAGGGCCTGGAATTCCTCCTCCAGGGATCGATCATCGGCGGAGACGTCTTCGAGCTTGTCGTGAAGCAGCTCGGCCAGCAGATCGAGCAGGTTGACCTGTTCCGCCGCCCTCGCCAGAAGGGCGGTCGCGCGTATGGGGTGCAGGATCGCCAGGGGGCCGAGACGCCGCCTCTTTCGCCCGTACGCCCGGCCCAGGTATTTCAGGCCGGCGAGGAGGATATTCTTGTCGTCCTGGGAGAGTTGCTTCTCTTCCAGCAGCAGGGCGACGATGTTGCCCGAGCCGAGGGAGACGGCGCTCAATTGGTAGTTCAGCACCGCGGAAAGCCTCAAGAACGCGTCCAGATCGTATGCTTCCATTCCCCACCCCACGCGGTTGTTCGCCACGATCCCGATTCTACCGCAAAAGTTCCCTGACTTCCAAAGCACTTCCCTGCTCCGGGGACCGGGGCCACCGGGAGCGGCCGGCCCGCGGCTGGGAAGAGGGATGAGGCACGCGCAAGGGGCGCGTCATGCCGCCGGGGCGGGGGTGGTTTGCTAGAAGATGGCGTAGCCGCTGTTTCCTCCTGTGACCAGGGCCGTCTTGCCGGCGAGATCAAAAACCGGATGCGCCATAACGATCCTCCTCTTATCTCTTGTGGTACGTCATGCCCTGACAGGCGGCCACGAGCAGGCCGGCCGATTGAACGCGGATCTCCACATTCCACAGGGCGATGGTCCGCTTCCTCATCACAGGCGTTGCGACCGCCTCCAGGCGGGTGCCCTCGGGCACCCCGTTCAGGAAATTGATCTTCGACTCGAGTACCACCGCCGAGTCGTCGCCCGTGTTGGAGGCCACCGCGATGGCCTGGTCCGCAAGGGCATAGATGATGATCCCGTGCGCCCGGCCGAGGGCATTGAGGTATTCCGCCTTCACCTCGAGGCCCAGGCGGGCGAAGTGTTCCCTGACTTCGAGCACCTCGATGCCCAGGTGGCGGGCCATCGGGTCCTTGCCGACAACCTCCCTTGCGTATCGGATCGGGTCAGCCGGGGGCTTCTTCATGATCGATTCTCCGGATGTTGCTGAGTCAACAGATTCCACCGAGAAGGGCGGAGCCGGGTACCCTCACCCTAACAGGCCGTTGAAAAAGTGCCTGCCGGAGGCTGTTCAAAAAGTTCCAGATGCAAGGCAGGCAAAATCCCGAGGAATGAGACGTACTTCCTGTACGTTGAATGACGAGGGATGAAGCCGAACGCCGCAGATGGGACTTTTTCAACAGCCTCCTAACCCTCTCCCAGAG
>WFRX01000328.1 GCA_015486285.1 bacterium | reverse complement strand
TGTACGTTGAATGACGAGGGATGAAGCCGAACGCCGCAGATGGGACTTTTTCAACAGCCTCCGAAGGGTGTGAAGTATCGGATGTCCAAGATGCTGCCCGTCCGATCCCTCTCGAATACCGCCTGAACCCTCATCCCGACCCGCAGGTCCTCCGGGTCGACCCCGCCGAGCATGTGCAGGAAGCCGTTGTCCGCACCGTCGAGCCGGATGATGCCGTACACCAGGGGAGGCTCGGCCGGCTGACAGGGATTGTCTTCATAGACGACCGTGTAGGTCTCGAGGGTCCCTGTGCCGCTCACTTCCACCCACTCATCGATCGGTTCGAAGCAGGCGTGACAGGTCGACCGGGCCGGGACATAAACCCGGTTGCAGGCGGCGCAGCGCGTGCCCAGGATCTTCTTTCCGTCCCGAAGGCCTGTGAGAAACCGGGTGCCCACCGCGCCTGCCGTGTAGGTGTTCGGGATATAGATCTGCCCTTCGTAGATGTAGACGTCCCGGTCTTCGAGTTTTCGGGTCGCCGGCATGAAACGCCCTCCTGTTTATTCCCGGATCGTCCTGAAGTACTTGATGTCCGCCGTGCCCTCTCCACGTTCGTGATCCTCTCTCCAGACCGCCTGAACCCGCATCCCCACCTTCAATTTCTTCTGGTCCGTTTCCTCGAGAAAATGCCGGATGTAGACCCCGTCGTCGAGAAGGATCATCGCGTTCGGATAGGGATTGGCGAATTTCTCGCCGTAATGCGGATCCCAGAGGGGATAGACGAGGTAGGTGTATTGCATGACCGTACCGGTCTGGGCGAGCTCCACCCAGTCTTCCCCCGCCTCCACCTTGCACCTCCCGCAGACCTGGAGGGGAGGCCACAGCACCTCTTTGCACTGAACGCATCGGTTGGCCACGAGCTTCTTGTTCTGCTTCGCCTCATGGTATGTCCTGCCGATATACCGGCCGGTGGACCACCGGTACCTCCGGGGCATGTCGAACCGAATGCTGAGGTATTCCGGTTCCTCCTTCCCGGATTTTTTTCGCGCCATCCTCCCCTCCTACGGAAATCGCTTCAGCAGGGTGAGAACCGTCCAGTTGGGGCCGCCCAGGGCAGAGGCGAGGGCCGTCCTGACCTCCTTGGGCACCTGGTGGCCGCCGGCGTCCCCCCGTATCTGGAGCGCGGCCTCGGCCACGCGGATCGTGGGCGTCGCCCCGATGGGATTGGTTGCGATAACGCCCCCGGAGGGATTGACGGGAAAGTCTCCCTCGATTTCCGTGACGCCCTCTTCGACCAGCTTCCACCCCTCGTTCTTCTCGCAGAAATAGAAGTGCTCGTACAGGCTCATCTCCTCCCAGTTCGAGGGTTCGTAGATCTCCGCCAGGTCGATGTCCCTCCGGGGATGGGTGATGCCGTTTCTCTTGTAGAGCCTCTCGCAGGCCACGTGCTGGGTGTAGGTTTCCGTGCCCGTCGGGTCCCCGAAGGTGCCGGCCCGGAAGGGCTCCTGGTGGACCACCTCCACGTCGGCGATCCAGACGGGCTTGCTGGAAATCTTCCCGGCCTTGCCCTCCGTCGCGAAGAGGAGGGCGCAGGCGCCGCTCGACTGAGGACAAAAGTCGAGCATGCGCAACGGCCAGACAAGGTAGCCGGACTTGAGAACGTCGTCTACGCTCTTCAGTCCGAGCCTCAGGTGGGCGTACTCGTTCAGGCACGCACCCCGGTCCGCCTTGAGCCGCACCCTGGCCGCATGCTCTTCCTTCGCCCCGGAGGTCTCCATGTACGCAAGCGCCTGCTTGGCGAACTCGCCGATGGCGCCCGTGACGGCCCCTTTTCCCCATATGGGCGTGGCGGCCGCGGTGATGGCCGCGGTCGTCTCTCCGCAGTCCTGTTTTTCAAAGCCGATGACGAGGACGAGGTCATACAGGCCGGCGGCCACCATGGAGAAGCCTTCCACGACCACCGACGCGCCGCTGGTGCCCCCGGTGCAGACCTTGAACCCGGGTTTCATACAGGCGCCGCTTTCCGCGGCCGCGCTGTGGTCGGGCAGATAGATCCCCTCGAAGGTTTCCATGCTGCTCGTGAAAACGGCCTCCACGTCCTTCATGGACAGGTCCGCATCCTCCAGGGCCGCCCGGACCGCTTCGTTGATCATCTCGGGCAGGGTGACGTCCAGACGGGTGCTCCTGTGGCGGGTCTGTCCGATTCCGACGATTGCGACGCGATTCGGCATCACTCGCCCCCTCTTCCATTCTTCCCGAGAATCATGACCGCCTGGTGCTGTCCGCAGATTCCGGTGACCCCATGCGCAAGGGCCGTCCCGGCGCCGGGCACCTGGTGTCTGCCTGCCTCGCCCCGCAGCTGCAGCACTGCTTCGGCCACGCGCGCCATCCCGGCCACGCCGTTCGGGATGCCGCAGAGCATGCCGCCGGAAGGATTGACCGGAAGCTTTCCGCCCAGCTTCGTCTTGCCCGATTCCAGGAGCTTCCCCCCCTCGCCACGGTCGCAGAATCCGAGCCCTT
>WFRX01000327.1 GCA_015486285.1 bacterium | reverse complement strand
ATGTTCTTCGCGTCGTAGATGTTTACGCCCCGGATCCGCGAGGCAGGCCCGATACGGATTTCGACGCGGTCCTGATCCACGATCGCCCGGGTCTTTTCCAACCGGATGTTCGTGTCGAACCGAATCGCATTCCCCTCGCACAGATCCAGGGGATCCGGGATCCCGTCGGCGTCCGAGTCCTCCGCATCTGCGGACCCGTAGGGGGTGAAGAGATAGTCATCCACGATATCGACGACGCCGTCCCGGTCCGAGTCCATGCAGCTGATGTCATAGCTGTTCTTGCAGAGGATGCGGTCCCTCTGGACACACGTCAGGCCCCGGCTGTCCGGGCATTCTTCTTCGAATTCGTTCCGGGGCAGGAACCCGAGAACCTTCATGATGTGCTTGTCAAAGATGATCCGCGCCCCCTTTTCCCGGGGCGCCAGTGGGAGGATCCTCGTCTTCGGAAGGCCGATGCTCCATTCCAACAGGTTCGAGGGCCTGTTCTCCTGGGAGATGTGGTTGTACCCGAACCCGTGAAACAGCTTGTGGATCGCCAGCGCCACCGCCTGTTCGTCCTCTTCTTCTCTTGCCTGATCGAGGAAGGTTTCCAGACAAAGGTATTTCCTGCCGTGGTAACTGAAGCCGAGGCTGGGCGCGTCGGTGCACCACGGGCCGTATTCCCGGGAGGCCGGCAGGAAGACGAGGATATCGTAGGCGATCCCGTTCCGGGCGCAGGCTGTCTCGAGGAGGGGAATCCAGTCCTCAATGCCCCTCTCGGAATACGCCAGATGATCGTCGCCGAGCTCCCGTGCGTTCATGAAACGCAATCGGGGCGAGACCCGGATCGTGCCGAAGGATTCCCGCTCGATGACTTCCGCGAGGCGGGCAAGCCGCCTTTCATAGATTTCTTCAGGCGGGAGAGGGCCGTGGGCATCATCGTAGAGGATCAGGTAGAGCAGGCTGAAATCGTAGGTCTTCGTCTCCGGGGGCCCCTTCCGGGAAACGAGGGCCCCGGCGAGGAGGACCAGGAGCGATATCCCCACGAGCCAGGCGGCCCGGATGCCGCGGATCTTGTCGAGCTGGTTCATCGCATTGCCCCCACTTTCTCGACGAAAGCATGCATTGCGTGAAGATGGAGTTTTCATCCTACATACGTCTTCTCGCTGGAAATGGGTCGCAACTTTATTGGTGGGTCGTTAGAAATCGAAGTAATAAGCGGGGGTGTATTTGTATTTCTGACTCAAGTTGATGACCAGTTGAATCATCGGGATCCCGGACCAGATCCAGTCTTTGGTGGTATTTTCGACACCCACGAAGTAGCTGAAATTCAAGATGAGCTTCTCATCCAACACATAGGAAATACCGGGACCGACTCGTACGTACTGGATGCCGTCCCAGTGGGGCCACCACCGATAGATGAACCCGGCCACCAGCGTAGAGACAACCTTGTCGGTAAAGCGGTGATTCAAGAACACAACCTCACGCACGGCATTGCCGATTTTTCCGTGGTCGTCCACGTCTAGCTGCCATTTCACCTGATTGATGAACTGTATCTTGTCCGTATTCAGCTTATACAATACGCCGAGTCCCGGCCGGCACTCCACCTTGTCGGGCTTTCTTGTGAATCGAAAATCGGGCACGAGTTCGAAATGTTCGGAAGCCAGGTAGTTGGATACCCATTCCAGGAACCAGTTGTCCAGGCTTTGAAAATCGTTCTCCAATCGTACCTGCAGCTCTCCGGAGAATTTCCACCGGTTCTTGCCGAAGGCAACCTTGTTGCCGATGTATGCCTGGTTGTCCCACGTCGGCGAATCCTCTGCCATGGCGGGGCCCAAAGGAATCATTGCAAGGACGGGAACCAGGATGATTTTTCTCAGGATGCTCGTCATGGAGGCCCGCTATCTCCCTGCTGCTGCTTTTGCCTTCTGGAAAGGAAAAATAATCTTCCAGTCTTTCTTCATGTCGACGACCAGCCACCCCTTTTCCCTTGCCTCATCCAGCCCCTTGCTGAGCGTGCCAATCCGTGAGCCCCTGTCATAAGCCCATTCCCGTTGTGCATCCGTATGATGAATGTATGCAGCCAGACTCTTATGCTCGTTTGCGTCGCACCATTCAAGCATTTCTATGTCGCCGTCCGAATTGCCGAAAGACAAGAGCGGCTTCCTGCCTATCATCTGGTGGATGGCCGCGGGCTTGCCGTCCCCGTCGTTTACGAAGATGATATCGGATGATTTCATCAAGACGGGTCTCCCGTTGATCTTGTCGTATTTGAGTTTTGTCCGGGATCCCAGAATGTTTTCCCGTGGTATGCCGTATGCTTCTTCAGCCCAGACGCGCATGAAGTCGATTCCCGCGACGGAAACGACGTAGACATTAAAATGACTTTCTTGCAAGTACCGGATCAATTCGAGCATCGGCTGGAAAATCATTTCTCTGTACAACCTTCCGGTAGTCGGATGTTTCGCCGTTTTGATCCAATTCCGCACGGCAAGTTCGAATTCGTCTGTGGTGATACCGGAATGGGTGAGGGCCATCAATTTGCCCAGCCCCTTTACGCGGTATTTCCCCCTCAATGTTGCAAGGTCCTGTTTGATGGCGGCCTGAATGAGTTTGTCGCCCTGCCAATCGGGATGTTTTTCCGCCAGCACTTTGATCCTGTTCAAGGTAAATTCGACTTGAAAATAGGTGGGGCGTTCCACGCAAAGGGTGCCGTCATTGTCAAAGGTGGCGATCCTGCTTTCCGGAGACACATAGTTCGGGCCTTTTTTGTCAACTACGCTTTGAACAAAGCGGATGATGGTTGTCTTGGCCGCACCTTCATTCCATGATGGAAGCGGGTCGGCGGCGGACGGCTGGGCCGATCTCGCCTCATGGGTTGCGGGATAACCGGGGCTTGCGAGCAGGAAGAGGGTAATGAGAAAGGCACGTATACGTTTGCTCCGCTTCAAAGGGTCTCCTCCCTGCAGGATCCAAGTGCTTGATTCTCATGAAACCGTCTAGTATTTTCAACGCGACTCGATTGCAGGTATCTTGAATGAAACGGCTTGAACCCGTCAACCAGGGCCTGGAAGCGGAACCGGACCGAGGCCTGTGGAGGGCCGGATACGCCATCGCCTAAGACCGACAAGCAGAAGCCCCCTGATGCTCTTCCCGTCCGCGAGGCGGCCACGTCCCGCCGCGGGTTTCTGGTTCGTGCGGGTCATACCGTGGCCGGCGCCTGTGTGCTGTCCGCCGTGGCGGGAGGGGTGCGGGTCGCCCTGCCCGCCTTCGAGGAAGGGTCTCCCCGACGTTTTCCCCTGGGGCGGCCGTCCGATTTCAAGATGAATACGCTCACGTGGCTGCGGGACCGCGACCTGTTCGTGATCCGAAACCAGGACGGCATGGGCGCCTTCTCCTGCCGGTGTACGCATTTGGGCTGCATGGTCCGGAGAACGGCGGACGGGTTTGTGTGCCCCTGTCACGGGGCCGAATACGGGCCCCTGGGGCAGGTGATCTCCGGGCCGGCGCGCCGTCCGCTCCCCTGGTTCCGGGTCTGGCTGAGCCAGACCCGGAACCAGGGGAGCGGAC
>WFRX01000326.1 GCA_015486285.1 bacterium | reverse complement strand
ATCCAGGAGGCAAAGCGGAGCAGGGGTTCGCGTCTTTCCGGGTCGTCCGAGAAGACGAGCAGCTCCGGGCGCCAGTCCCTGGGATGCTCCGGCTCACGGGCCGCGCCGAGGAGATGTTCCCGGACCTGCTGCAGATGATACGACCGGCGGCTGTCCGCCCAGCGCGCCGGGCCCGCGGTCCGCTTGAGGTACTGGTAGATCGAGAAGAGCAGGGCGAGGGCGACCAGCCCGGCCGCCATATCGATGGCAAGCATGGCGCCGAGACAGGCGATCCCGCCCAGGAGGCTCAGCCTGGCGTCGAACCAGCGGAATCGCGGGCGGAACGAGGGGCTGGCCGCCCTCGCCTCGTAGAAGGTCGCGTAGTTGAGAAGGCCGTAGGAGATGAGGAAGAACATGGAGACCACAGGCGCGATCAGGTTCAGGTTCCCGAGAGCGACCGTGGCAAAGGCGATCCCGCAGGAGAGCAGGACCCCCCGGCGCGGGTTCCCTGTCGCTCCGGCGCCCCTGGCAAAGGGCAGGAGGAACGGAAAGATTCGATCCTTTGCAAGGGACTGGAGAATCCGCGGCGCGCCCAGGAAAGAGGCCATGCCGGACGACAGGGTGGCGGCGATCACGCCTGCATCGATGACAAAACCGACACTGGCCAGACGCTTCATCGAAGCGTAGTCTCCGCTGAGCACCGCCCGGGGCAGCCCTCCGGCAAACAGGAAGGCCACGGTCACATAGACGAGGGCGGAGAGCCCGACGGCGCAGAAGGTGCCGCGCGGCAGGCTCTTGCCGGGGTCCTTCAGATCGCCGGACATGCTGACTCCCTGTGTGAAGCCGGTGACGGCGGGAAAGAAGATGGCAAAGAGCACCCAGAAGGGGGGGCCGGATGCGGGAGCCGCCCAGTTGTGCGCCATCATCCCGCTGTCCCACCTGGCAATGCCGCCCGCGAAGAACGAGAGAAGCGCCGCGCCTAGGATGGCCATCACCACGTATTGAAAACGCGTAGCCCAGTCCGCCCCCAGCCATGCCAGGACAAAGAGAAACGATACGGCAATCGCCGCGATGATCTGCGGGAGGTACCGGCCGGAAATCGGAAGCATTCCGGACAATGCCTCGCCGAAACCGATGCAGTAGAAGGCGATGGACACGGATTGCGCCAGGAAGAGGACGATGCCGATGGCGCCTCCGAACTCGAGTCCGAGCGTACGGGAGATCAGATAGTAATCCCCTCCTCCCTTGACCTTCAGATTCGTGGCAATGGCGGACAGGGAGACGGTCGTGAGCACCGAAATCGTATTGGCCAGGGCAATCATGATCAATGTGCGCCCCAGGCCCGCGTTGCCCACGACGTATCCGAGCCGGAGGAAGAGGATGATCCCGAGGATCGTCAAGATGCTCGGCGTAAAGACCCCGGCAAAGGTGCCCAGGGTCCCGCCGGGGGATACGGATCCGGTGGGTCGATTCATGGTTCCCTGCATCCAGGCCTCCCATGGAGTTTTAAATTACAATCCGGCCAATCTCCGCCACCCTGCTATTCCAGTTACGGGGTCCGTCATTATATGTAGAAACGCAGCTCGATGAAAAACGTGAACGGGTAGGTCCCGTATTCGCTGTTCAGGCGAACATCGGTCATGCCCATCCCTCCCGGCGACAGCACGAAGGTGGGCGCCTCCCCCAGGGGGATTGTGCATCCTGCCGTGGCGACCGCGTTGTCCGCAATCGAATACTCGAGAACCGGATTCAGGATCGCCGAGGGATCCGTGAGGTTTACCAGTACATTGAATATTCCCGTCAGGATAGGCAGGATCTCGTAGCTCGCTCCGAGGCCCAGGTTGTGACGGCCCAGCAGGAGCGTTCCCCTTGAAAAAATCTTGTTGTCGAGCAGGAGCCGGTTCAAATCTTGCCGGTTCGTGGCCCCTGCACCGTGGTAGTAATATTCTCCCAACAGGTAGGGGCCCTTGCCCGGAAACCGGTAGTCCATGCCGACGAGCCAATCGACACAATCGGACCGGTCTTTGACGTGATTGAACAGAAATTCGCCGTGAATCCCGATCCCCGTGCCGCCCAGGTCGCCGGCAAAGTCGCCGCCTCCGACGATGTCGGTCTGTACCCAGCCCCCCAGAACGGAGATGTCGTAGTTCTTGAACAGGGTCTTCCATTTCCCCACGCCGGCGGACCGATCCGGATCCGCGTCCTTGCCGAAGGCCCAGACGAATTCCGCTTCGGTGAAATCGCCGGGAGAGAAGACGACCCGGACCGCATCGTTTCCCGCCTTGAACTCCCTGTCCACCTGCAGGGGGCCGAAGGGGCTGAAGAGGTCCGTTGGCTGCCAGAACCGGCCGGTTCCCCATGTGATCGCCTGCCTGCCGAAGGTGACGTCCAGCTTCCCCAGGGAAACGGTGGCGGCGAGCCTGTCGAACTCCTGGACCCAGAGGAAATCGTCCGTGTTTTCTATCTCCCAGGAGAGGGCGGTGTACCGGTACAGGCTCCCGGAGTCCGTGACGGCAAGAAACCCGGCCAGGGCCAGCGGTGTCTGCGGCGGATTGACAAAGGCCCACTGCTGGTAGTGGACCTCGAGGGCGAACATCTCGGAGGCCCCCAGAGCCAGCATGATTCGGCCCCGCAGGAAATCCGCGGCCTGCGTGCGGTCCTCCACGAAAGGGATCTCATAGTACCGGTTCCCCAGGAAGAGGTTCTTGAAGGTGGCGCCCAAGTCCGCATACGTGGACCCATGGCGGTAAAGTTCCCTCGCGTCCGGTCGGGATGGGAAAAGGAGGGCCAGGGCCCCGAGAAGGGCCGCGAGCAGGAAGCCGCGCTGCCTGGCTCCGGAGATTTCCCTCACAGTCACTCCCCTTTTACCGCCCCGGCGGACTCCTTCTAGGGGGCGCCGCCCGTGTCTTCCAGGATTTCCCCGTCCCGGAGCCTGACCGTCCTCGCGGCGCGGTCCATCACCAGCGAATCATGGGTGGAGAAAAGAAACGTAGTGCCCTCCTGGCGGTTGAGGTCCCGCATGAGATCGAGAAGGGCGGCGGCGGTCTTCGAGTCCAGGTTTGCCGTCGGTTCGTCGGCCAGGACGATCCTCGGCCTCGCCGCGATCGCCCGGGCCACGGCAACGCGCTGCTGCTGCCCTCCGCTTAGCTCAAAAGGACGCCGGCGCTCCATGCCCTCGAGCCCGACCTCTTTCAGGAGCCTGAGAACCCGCGTTCTTCTTTCCTGCTCGGGCACTCCCTGCAGGAGAAGGATGAACTCTGTATTCTCGTAAGCCGAGAGGACCGGAATCAGGTTGTAGGCCTGGAAAACAAACCCGATGTGGTAGAGCCGGAATCGGCTCAGTTCTCCGGCGCTCAGACCGCTCAGCTCCGTCCCGTCGAGCCGGATACCGCCCCGGTCCGGGCTGTCCAGGCCGCCCAACAGGTTGAGCAGCGTTGTCTTCCCGGAACCGGAGGGTCCCACCAGGGCGGTGAATTCTCCCTGCTCGATCGTAAGCGTTACGCCTTTCAGCGCCTCCACTTCGAGCGATCCCTGCCGGTAGATCCTCCAGACTTCTTCTGTACGAATGATGGCTGCCATGGGGGCTCCCCGTTCCATCCTTGCCTGTCAGGTCATTGAAACTTCATGATCGCACGAACCGGATCCACCCGGGATGCGCGAATCGCCGGGTAGATCCCCACGGCCAGGGTTACGCAGAATACGATCCCCGCCAGCAGCAGAACACGGGCGGGCGCCAGCTCCGAGTGGACGACGGAATCGAGGGCCACACCGGCTGCCGTCAACTGCTGGTGGCCGGCGAAGCCCATGTCGAGGCCGTGCACGGCCAGGTAGAGATGTACGCCGAATCCCAGGGCGGCCCCTGCGGCCAGCGAAAGGAGAGACAGAAACGTCGTTTCCAGGATGACGAGGGCGAGCAAGCGGCGCGGGTTCATGCCCAGCGCCACCATCAGCCCGAACTCCCGTGTTCGCTCGAGTACGCTCATGAGGATCGTGTTCAGGATTCCCAGGGCCACCACGACCATGATGATGCCCATGAAGATGTAATTGCCCGCATTGTCCATCTGTACGAAGAGCACCAGGTCCGGCATTACGTCCTGCCAGTCGAACACGGCCGCCTTCGGCGCCGAGACCAGGGGCTCGATCGCCTCCTTGATCCGGGCCTGCTGCTTTTCGTTTTTCAGGAAGATCGCAAGCTGCGTGGCCCCCTCCGCAACGCCCAGCAGCTTCCTGGCAAGGGGTAGACAGACTTGAGCGAAGTACCCGTCCATCTCAGTGATCCCGGTCCGGAAGATCCCGCGCACCCTGACCAGCTGGCTCGATATCTCCCCCGAGGCATCCTGGGCCGTCACCACGGCCTTACCCCCCACCGAAACCCCGAGTCTGCGGGCCAGGTCCGTCCCGATGAGGACGCCCCGCTTCCCGTTGTCTTTCAGGTATCGCCCCTCGATGATATCCGGCTCGAGGGTCCTGCGGCTCATGTCCGATGCGGGATCGACGCCCAGGAGGGCCACACCGGACGAATTGTCCGCCGTGTAGATCAACCCCATTACGACGATTCGCTCCGAAACGTTCAGGATGCCGGGGATCCTTGCGATCCTGTCCCGCATGGCGGATGCGCCGAGTACGAGCTTGTCGTTGGAAGGCTCGTCCGGATAACCCTTGTGCTCCACCGTAAGGTTGCCCGAACCGAGCCGGACCGCGTTGCGGATCATCTGGTTGTGAAAGCCGTCCCCGATGCCGAGGGAGACCAGGGCCAGGGCGAAGCCGACCGAGATCATCGTCATCGTGATGAGCGTCCGCCTCCGGTTCTTCCAGAGGTTGCGCCACGCAAGCTTCAGTAAAATTGCACGTCTCCTCTAGTTGCTCATGACCTCCACCGGCTTGAGCCGCGCTGCCTTTACGGCAGGATAGAGCCCTGCCAGCCCGGAGATGATGAGCATGATTGCCATACACCGGAGCATCCCCTCCGGCCATATCGCGGCATGCAGTACATTCTCAAAGGCGAATCCGGCGTACTCGAACCCCTCGCCGAACAGTCCGGTGAGGTCCCATCCCTTGACCATCAAGCGCCAGCTCCACAGGAGCCCGAGGCCCAGGCCCAGGATTTCGCTGATCAGGGCGAGCATCAGGGTTTCGGACAGGATGAGTTCCACCAGCCTCGCCGGCTTCAGCCCCACGGCCAGCATCAGGCCGAGTTCGTACATTCTCTCGAACACGGCCATGAGCATGGTGTTCAGAATGCCCAGGGACGCGATCGAAAAAACGATCAGCAGCATAATCGTGGTCCATGCCTGGCTCAGGGCCAGGGCATCGCTGAGCGCGGGCGCGAGTTCCCGCCACGTGCGTACGTCGCAGCCTTCCCCCTTGACCAGCGAAACGACCCTGGGCTTGTAGACGTCCACCTTGAGCGCGTTCGGCGTGCGAATCGCCACCTCATGAATCCGGCCGGGAAGGACGACCAGTTCCGCGAAGTCGGCCAGGGACATGATTACAGCGGTGCGGTCCGTCGCATCGTCCAGGGTCTTGAGCACCCCCACGACCCGGTACAGGTCGTTTCCCAGGCTGCCGTCCGCGGCCTGCGTGATCAGGGCGATCTCGCTCCCGGGCCGGGCATTCAGGGCCTTGGCGATCTTTCTGCCCAGGATGACGGCCTTGGCCTCTCCCGGACGCAGGTAGCGGCCCTGGAGCATGTGTTTCCAGAGATTGGTGACCTCCCGCTCCCGCCGCGGGTCGATCCCCCGGATGCGCACACCCGCGGACTGCTCTCCCAGGCTTGCCAGGCCGAAGGCATAGGCCCGGGGCGTTGCGCGGAATTCGCTTCCCTTGAACCGGGCCAGGATCGACAGCGGAAGGGTTTCATACAGCCCCCTGTCCTCATAGTAGCCCCTGGCGTGGATCTGAATGTGCCCGAGGGAGCGGTCGGCCGCATACCCGACCATCTGCCGGTTCATTCCCTCCATGAGGTTTGTGGCGACGATCATCAGGGTGAGGCTGAAGGTCATGGCCGACAGGGTGATCAGGGACCTGCGCGGGTTTCTCCAGACGTTGCGCCACGCTATCCGCAACAACATCCTAATGGTTTCCCCTTTCGCCTGCGGCTTTGCCGCCTCACCTCGTCTTCTGCAGGGATCGGAGGCTGAAGAGGCCGGGTTTCAGATCGACGTCGAAGGCAATGTCCAGATAGGTTACGCGGGTATACTCTTTGGGCTTGTCCAGGGGCCTCATCGTCAGCACGGTCGGGATGGTTCGCCCGCCCATTTCTTGAATCCGGCTGAAGGCGAGAACGCGCACCGCCCGCCCGTCCTCGTCGAAATAGGTCATGGAGAGCGGGATATAGTCCGCGGCCCGGATGATCGCGACGATCTTGCCCCAGACCACCGGGGCCTCCGGCTTCGGATCGAGCGTCAGCTCCAGGATCTCCCGCCCGTCCCGCTTGCCTTCAAACGTGATCTTCGTCTCATAGTCCCTTGCGTACTGGCTGTCCTTGACCACGTCATCGTTCGTGAAATGGCTTCCCATCCATGAACCGAGCATCATCGAAGCGGGGACCTTGGTCACTCGCTTGATCTTCGGAAGATAGTTCCAGATGTTGTTGCCCACCTTCAGGGTGGCCACACCTTCCTCCTTGGCGGGATAGGTGATCCGCACCAGGGAGCGTTCCATGCCTTCTGTGTAGACCTGCATGCGAAGGGTTCGGCTCCAGTGGGCGGTCACCACCTCCATCTCCATGCGTCCCGCCGAGGTCGATCCGCGCCACAACCGATCGATCTTGTTCAGAATCTCCTTGACGCGCGCCGCCTCGGGGCCCGCTTGGGACGAAACGGCTGCCGCGGAGGAGGCCAGGGCGGTAACCACAACCGCCCCCAGAAGGAGAAGCCAGGCGGGCAGGGAAGCGTTGCTGGAACCGGGGCTTCGTCCTTGGGCCTTCATCGGTTGCTCCGCTTGAAAAAGGCTTCTCTTCATCCTGAATGTTTCGTACAATGAATCGCTTCGCCCTTCCCGGAACGATCCTTGAAAAAATAGAATTTATCAAGGTATGATAAAATACACAATTTCCCATCCAGGAGGCGCTTCATGAAAAGACACCTCGTGACCTTTTTGCTGGGCCTCGGCCTGGCCGCGTTCTCCGCCGCCGGCGCCCATGCCGTGACGCTGGACGAGTACGGGGACCTCTTCGATGCAGTGCTCAACAATATGCTGGACAACTATGCCTGGCAGCTCGACGACCAGGGCAATCCGATCGTCGGGAACTGGGACAGGGACGAGATGTATGACTCCACCCTCTTCGCGCCGGACATCCTCTACCGGCTCGCCGGAGACCCGGATTACGGAGACGAGGCGGCCCGGGCGCGGGTCCGGCTGCTGGCCGACCAGACGGTCGACTTCGAGATGGACAAGCTCGGGCAGTACCTGCTCGGGGACGACTCGGTCATGCTCGAGGCCTTTGCGGGAGCGCCCTGCCTGATCGACGCCTTCCGGGAGACGAGGCGGCCCACATACAACCTGGTCCTGACGGCGGCGCTCGCGATCGTGCAGGGAATTCTCGCCGAGGAACCGAACTTCCTGGGGGACTACATGGGCTATGTCTGCGCCCACGGCCTCATCGCCTTCTATGCCCTCTACTTCGCCGACGTGGAGGGGGCCATGACGGGGTACGTGGCCCAGGGGATCGGCCTCCAGGTGCTCGAGGCGGGCATCCAGAAGTACTGGGACCCTGTGGAGGGGCGTTTCTGGCCGATCGATAACCTCTACGAATACGCCTGGACGCTCATGGGGCTCGCCTATGCTTACGGCACCACGGGGGATGTGGAGTACAAGTACATGGCCGACGCGGTGATCGCCGAGATGGACACGAATCTCTGGGACGACGAGACCGGGGACGGCGGTTACTGGGAATATGCCGATTACATGTACAAGCCGGAGCTGGGCCGATGGAAGAAGCTCTCCACCCATGAGCGGACCGCCCGGGCCATGCTCCACTGGTACGAGTTCACCGGGGATCCCGGCTACCTGGACCAGGCGCGGAAGATGCTCGACTATGTGGAGGGCCACCTTTGCACCGAGGACTGCTACCATCCGGGCGAAACGATCTGTTACCACCACTGGACCGAGGTCTCCGGGTTGCCGCACGTGATCTCCGACCCGAATGATCCGGGCTACGATCCCTACTACGACAACCCCTTCTGCACGGGGTGCAACTTCAATCTCCTGATCGATATCTATCTGCTGAACAAATTTGCTCAGCAGTCGGACCACTACCCGCGAACGGCAGGCCCTTGCGGCACGATCCTGACCGGCACGGCGCCCGCCCCCGCCAGGGCCCTGGCGGGAATCTTCCTGCTGGCCCTGCCCGGCCTGTTCGTCCCCGGGATCAAGCGGATGGTGAAAGGAAGCAAACAAGCCGCCCGGCGCGGGTAATTCGGAGTAGCCGTCATGAGCGATACCCTGCACATCGTCTGCCCCCATTGCAACAGCACCAACCGCGTGGCCGCTTCCAGGCTCGGGGACGGCCCGAAGTGCGGCCGGTGCAAGCAGAGGCTGTTCACCCGATCGCCCGTCGAGCTGACGGCGGCGAATTTCAGCAAGCATATCAGCAACAGCGACATTCCGGTCGTGGTGGATTTCTGGGCGCCTTGGTGCGGGCCGTGCAAGATGATGGCCCCCGCCTTCCAGGAGGCGGCCGCCCGGCTCGAGCCTCGAGTGCGACTGGCAAAGGTGAATACCGAAAACGAACAGATGCTGGCATCCCAATACGGCATTCGGAGCATCCCGACCCTGGTGGTGTTCAAGGGCGGCCGTGAGGCGTCCAGACAATCAGGCGCCCTGGACCTGAGCCGGCTTCTCGCCTGGGTACAGTCCCACGCCTAGGCTCATGAAACGATGACGGGCCTGAACCGCATTACCGCAGCTTTGATCGAGGACCTCCGGCCCCTCCGCTTCGGGCCGCCCGTCACCCATGTGTACAACCCTCTCGAATACGCGGCCAAGCCCTACAGGCAGTACCTGAAGCGGTACGGAGGCCGACCCAAAGAGGTGATCCTGGTGGGGATGAACCCGGGGCCGTGGGGCATGGCCCAGACCGGGATTCCCTTCGGGGAGGTGAACCTTGTGCGGGACTGGCTGGGGATCGAGGCCCCGGTCGGCAGCCCGCCTGCAATCCATCCGAAGCGGCCGGTTCAGGGCTTTGCGTGCGCACGGAGCGAAGTCAGCGGCAAGCGCCTCTGGGGCTGGGCCGCAAGGACGTTCGGCACCCCTGAACATTTTTTCTCGCGTTTCTTCGTGGCCAACTACTGCCCCTTGGTCTTCTACGAAGCGAGCGGCAAGAACCGTACGCCCGACAGCCTCCGCGTGGCCGTCAGAAGGCCCCTGCTCGCCGCCTGCGACCTGGCGCTCCGCCGGACCGTCGCGTGGCTCAAGCCGGCCCATGTCGTGGGGATAGGCGCCTTCGCAGAGGCCAGGGCCCTCGAAGCCCTGGCCGGCCTCGAGGTGGCGGTCGGCAGGATTTCCCACCCGAGCCCGGCCAACCCAAGGGCGAACCGGGGCTGGGAGCCCCTGATCGAAAAAGAGTTCGCCGCCCAGGGCATCCGCATCTAGGCGATGCGGATATCTCCGGTTTTCCTCGCGGGGGTTGCCGGGAATCCTTTGGAAAACCCACAGCGGCCCCCAGCCGGACCGGAGGTCCCGCCCGTAAGCGGCTTCGGTGTTGAAGGGGATGTATGCAACACCGCGATTGTGGGTAAGATGACACTCCCATCCCGTCTCACCGCTGTTCGAGGCCGGGCCTTCAACGTGCCCTGGGCATGGGGCGCGGTCTCGGCAGAGGCCGCGGCGTCGGCCGGGGGGGCGGCCTCACAGGAACGGGATGGGGGCGGCCGATATTGTCGGGCGGCCTGAGCCCCGGCCTGTGGATAGGCCTTTCCGGGTTCGGACTGTCGGGGTTGTCGGGCCTGTCGCCCGGACGATGGGAGTAGGGCGGCGGATAAGGGCCCCAGCCCGGACCGTAATAGGGATAGCCTCGGTACATGGGATACCCCGTGTGCCCGTAGCCCGGGGATGCGCCCGTGCTGGCGCAGCCCGCACAAAGAAGACCGCCCCACGCTAGGGAGGAGCCAAGCATCACGATTACGAAAATCTTGTTCATCATGGATGCTCCTCTGTCTCGGCAGGGTACGTCCATCGTTGGAGCATGAGCAGGGCGCCTCTGTTGTCGGTTATCAGGGCGGTGTCCACGTCGGTGGGGCCTTCCCCGGGTCTGACCAGCACGATGCCGCCCAGGCCTTCCACCTCGTCCAGCAGGGCTGCCGGATCCTCTACCCGTATTACAGGCACCCACCGGCCATGGTATTCCGCCCGGCCCACGCGCCTGACCCCGGCCCGCCACCGGCCTTCATTGATCAGGATGACGTAGCCTTCGCCTTCCAGGGTGGACGCGTAACGGCCCAAACCCCTGTAAAAACTCGTCGCCGCCTCCGGAAGGGTGGACCAGACTTCGTCCCACAGCCATTCTCCGATCCTCGCATGGGCGTCCGGGGGATCGCCCCCCTTGGCATGCAGCGCCACCAGATAGGCGCCCTGGGGGTCCTTGATCAGGGCTCCCCGCCCGCGAAGAGGCATGTCCACCGGGCCGCTGATGATCTCTCCGCCATGGGCATTCGCCCAGGAGACCGCCTCGTCCACATCCGCCACGGACATAGAGGCCAGCCAGGAGGCGACAGGCTCGCTTCCCTCCTTCGGCTTCCGTTCGACGATCCCCCCGATCTTTCGACCGTGATGCAGGATCTCAATGTACGCGCCGTTATCTCGGAAGTCCCAGCCCAGAAGCCCGCCGTAGAATGCGCGGGCCGCGGCGGGATCCGGCGTGAGGAGGTCATGCCAGACGAACTTGCCGACATGCGTGACACCGGTCGGTTCGGCCGTGATCGGGGTCAGCGCCATGGATCCGCCGGGTTCGCCTCGCGGGTGCAACCTTGCACAACCGCCGGGCAGCAACAAACCGACCGCCATCGTTGCGGCCATCATCCGCCAGGATCCTGATCCTGCATGTCTTAGAGGCATAGCTGTCGTTTCCTTTGTCCGCCTTCACAAGGAGAGGTCGGCCGTGTCCGCCACGAAAGCGGCGTGCCCCACCGCCGACCCGCAGGAATGCGTACAGGCTAACACATTTCGATCCGGGATTGTGTGTGCCGCATCATTCGGGGGCCGAAATGCGGGCACCGGGATCGTCTCCGGGTCGGAGGTTTTGCAGCTTTTCCGCGGCGGCGTCGATCGAGGCTACGACCGCCTTGTCGTCTTCCCAGCGGGTGAACATCTCTTTTGTGATCGTCAATTCCTTTGCCCCGTCGCCGATCATCCTGTACAGGCCGCCGATCTCGCACTCTTTGTGACGGCCGCACTTGAAACAGGGCGGGATCCTGGACTGGAATTTGACCGTGTCGAGCACGTTGACCTCGAACGAACCCAACACCTTGTGGAGCTGTTCGACCGCGGGATCGAGTACCAGCCCTCCGCCGACCACCGTTACAAAGGGCTTGCCCGCGATCGGGATGTCCACGTGGCGATAACCGAAGAAGCGTTCGAGGAAGGCCCACACTGTCGATGTCATCGTCTCGAAGTAGACGGGTGTACCGATCACGACGGCGTCCGCATCCTTGACCTTCTGATAGTAGGGCTGTGCATCGTCTTCCAGCCTGCAGAGCTGCGGTTTCGCGCACAACTGAACACAGCCCTTGCACCCGGAGAAATTCAGATCGGTGAGCTTGACGAACTCGACCTCGTGACCGCACTTGTCAAGAATGGCCTTGACCATGCGGTCGACATTGCCCTCGCGCCCCACGCCGCCGGCGCTGAATCCGATGACCTTCATTTCATCCCCCTTCCCGACTTGGGAAGCCGTTTGTTCGCTGATATTCTTCTACGGCCCCCCACCCGGCCAGGCCCGCGACGGCGGAATCAGCCGTTCAACTTTTTGAGCAACCAGGCCATGTTCTGTCCAAGGACCCGCATGGTCTGGACCCCTTCCTCGTCCTTCTCCACGTCCCCCGGCATCAAGCCGATACCCATGTTCCAGTAGCTGGACCCCGGGACGATCATCTGATGGTACGTGAACAGATGGTTCATCGTGTCGAATGCGTGTATGCTCCCGGCCCGACGGACGGCAACGACCGCGGCGCCCACCTTCCGCTTGTACATGCCGCCGTTTGCCATGCCCACCACACCCGACCGGTCGATCAAGGCCTTCATCTCGGCGGTGACGTCCGTGAAATAGGTGGGCGACCCCAGGAGGATTCCGTCCGCCTCGACCATCTTCCCGATGCATTCGTTCAGGATGTCGTTGTCCACCGCGCATCTCCGGTTTTTGTTCTCCATGCACTTGAAGCACGCAACACAACCCTTGATGTTCCTGCCCCCGACCTGAACGATCTCTGTTTCAATCCCCTCCTTGGCCAACTCGCCCAGGACGAGCTGGATCAGGATGCTGGTGTTCCCTTCCTTTCGCGGGCTTCCGTTGAACGCGACTACCTTCATGGTTCCTGTCTCCTTTCGCCGGGCTGCACTTGGTTGGGGGAGAGCCTTGTATGAGAACGTCCACGTCCTGTTGCCCCATCATAGGCAGGGGCCGCGCTCCCCCTTTGGCCCTCTTTTCGAGCCCGTCTCCGCCTTCGGCCTTGGCCGTCCGTGTTCCGTCTGCCAGGCTTTCCAGGAT
>WFRX01000325.1 GCA_015486285.1 bacterium | reverse complement strand
GCGTCAGATGTGTATAAGAGACAGATCCGGAAGGCCGAGGAATCCGGAGAACTCACCCCTGAGAAGACCATCCTGGAGCCTACGTCCGGCAATACGGGGATCGCGCTGGCCATGATCGGCGCCGCCAAGGGCTACCGGGTAAAGCTCTGCCTTCCCGCGTGTGTCAGTTCGGAGCGACAGGCGATCCTGGAGGCCTTTGGCGCCGAGGTTGTGATGACACCCGCTGGGGATGGAACGGACGGCGCCATTCGCAAGGCGCAGGAGATTCTCGAGCAGGAGCCTGAGACGCATTTTATGCCCTACCAGTTTTCCAACCCGAATAATGTTCTCTCCCATTACGAGACGACGGGCCCGGAGATTCTCGCGCAGACCCGGGGGGAGATCGACGCCTTTGTGGCCGGCCTGGGCACGACGGGCACCCTGATCGGCACGGGAAGATTCCTGCGGGAGAAGTGCCCCGGGGTGAAAATCGTGGGCGTGGAGCCGGTGGAGGGGCATTCCATCCAGGGGTTGAAGAACATGAAGGAATCGATCGTGCCCGAGATCTATGAGCCCCGGGAGCTGGATGAGAAGATTGTGGTCGGCGATGAAGAGGCCTTCGAGACGACGAGGCTCCTGGCCACGCGGGAAGGGGTGTTTGTGGGCATGTCCGGCGGGGCCGCCTTCGTCGGGGCCATGCGCGTCGCCGAGCAGCTCGCATCCGGGACGGTCGTCGTGATCTTTCCGGACCGTGGGGACCGCTACCTGAGCACCACGTTGTTCCGGGCGATGTGTGCACAATGCCCGCCTTGAGAAAATTTGAAACAATTTTGAAAATTGTGTTGCATTATTTTCATTTCGTGGTAATGATGCTTGCAGAAAAGTTCACTTATCAACGGAAAGGGAGGACAAAGAACGATGGCAACAGCCAAGAAACCAATGACCAAGGCGCAGATTGTAGGGCATTTTGCCGAGAAGTTTGATCTGACTCGGAAACAGGCCGCCGAAGTGGTGAACGAATTCGCGGAACTCGCGGTTTCGCAGACCAAGAAGACGGGTTCGTTTGTTCTCCCAGGTATCGGCAAGATGACGAAGGTGAGGCGCAAGGCCCGCATGGGACGCAACCCCGCCACGGGCGAGGCGATCAAGATACCGGCCAAGACGGTGGTGAAAATGCGCTTGGCCAAGGCTTGCTCCGAGGCCGTACTCGGGAAGAAGTAGGTCCCCGAAGGCCTGTGCGCGCCCCCGCCTCCTGGGGGTGCCGCACGATGCGACAGGGAGCAACCTTCCTGTTTGTAGTTGAGGGGGCCGGGGCCCGACCGAAGCAGCGGCCCCCTCAATGATCCCTTCCAACCAACCCGACAGCAGGTTCCGTCAGGATGTCTTCGTGACGTCCGAAAGGGAGCGGTCCGCCCTTTCCCATTGCCGTCCCCCACGCCTTCTCACTGTGGCGCCAGGTCCACATTCGGGTCCGGACGCGGAGCCCTTCCGGTTGCGCGCTTCGCCTTTCTTCTGTGAAGGAGCCAGAGAAGGGCCGCGCAATCCCGGCTTCCCCGGTTTCCGCGGGTTGGGTCTGGTCCTCTTCTTGCACGAATGCGCTCCCGCACCCCGAACAGGAGCGTTCGCCCATGGTCTGTCCGGCCTGTCCTCCGCTGGTCGTATACGCCGCCGGTTCCCTCCTCGGAAGATGGCGTCCGGAATGGCAGAGGTGGTTCTGGACAGGATCTCTGTTCCTGGTTCCGTTGGCCCTTGCCCTGTTTCTTCTTTGCAGACGATCTCGCTGGAAGGTCGTCCCGCTTCTGTTTTGCATGGTTCCGCTGGGGGCGCTCAGAGTGAGCCTTCGGCTCCGGCCGTCGTTCCCGCCGGATCACCTGGTACATTGCGCCTCCGGCCGTCCGCTGCTGCTCGAGGGGGTTCTGATCCGCGAGCCGGAGGTTCGGGAGGCCGGTTCCCTCCTCGCTCTTCAAGTTCGTGCCATACGGTCTTCGAAAGGAGCGCTCCGGACGCGTGGGCGGGCGGAGTTGTGGGTGCCCGAGCGGGTGACAGGCCTCCGGGTTGGGGACATCCTTCTCGCCGAGGCGCGGCTGAAGGTTCCCCGGCGTTTGGGCAACCCCGGGGCATTCGACCGGAAGACGCGCTCCTTTCTGGCAGGCACCTATGTCAGGGGCTCGGTGAGGGACGGCCGCCGTCTGCTCCGAATCGGAACCGCGGAAGGGTACCGGTTCGCCCGGTTGGTCCAGGGACTTCGGTTTCACCTGGCCGCATTCTTCGAGCGGGAAGAAGATCCCCGGGTGAGAGGCCTCTTGCGGGCATGGTTCCTCGGGGACCGTTCCGCGATTCCCGCATCGCTCGTCGAGGCGTTTCGTTCGTCGGGGCTGGCCCATCTGTTGGCGATTTCCGGCCTGCACGTAGGTCTGGTGGGGCTCTTCTGGTATGGGGTTCTCAAGGCCCTGCTGAGGCGTTCCGCACGGCTCCTGCTGCGGTTTTCCGCGGAGAAGATCGCCCTTCTCGGGTGCCTTCCCATCGTCCTGGCCTATGTCTTTTTCGTCGACAGTCCGGTGACGGCGGTGCGGGCCGTTACGATGTTTGCCCTTTTCGCGGGTTCCCTCCTCCTGGACCGGAGCCGTTCGGCCTGGAACGCCCTGGCCGTCGCAGGCTTGCTGATCATCCTGTGGGACCCCGCCGCTCTGTTTTCCGTGTCGTTCCTTCTCTCCTTCGCAGCCGTGGCCGGTCTGGTCGCGGCCGCTTCCGCGTGGAAGCCCCTCACGACAGGAGAGGCTGCAAGGAAAGCGGGGAGGGGACCATCGTTCTGGAGGCTCGCAAAGGCCCGGGCATGGAGGCTGATCACGGCAACCCTTGCCGCGACGATCGTTACCGCGCCCCTTTCCGCCTTCTTTTTCAACCGGGTCGCACCGTTGGGCATTCTTGCCAATCTGCTGGTAGTGCCCGTAGTCGGCTGGTTCGTAATCCCCCTCGGCTTCCTTACGGCGATGACGGCCCTGGTCTGTACCGGTCCGGCCGCGCTCCTACTCACCATCACGAGCGCGGGGACGAAGTGCGTTGTCGCCGCCGTGGAGGCGATCGCAACGATTCCCTTTGCGGACCTCCAGGTCGGGCGCCCTTCCTTCCTGGAAATGGCCATGTGTTATCTGGCCGTCTTCGGCTGGTTCGGAATCAGGAAGGGCCCCTGGCGAAAGCGGGTCGTGTGGGTGAGCCTGGTTATACTCGGTTGCTCCGTGACGGCAAGTATCCTCCGAGTGCGGTCCGACTCCCGCCTTGTCGTCACGTTCCTTTCCGTGGGGCAGGGGGACAGCATGCTGGTCGAGTTTCCCGGGGGCAGGCGGATGGTTGTGGACGGCGGGTTCGCAAGAAAGGGTTACGGGGACGCCGGAAAAGACATCGTTTTGCCCTATCTCGCCTACCGTCGTATCCGTCGGCTTGATTACATGGCCGCCTCCCACGGGCAGGCGGACCACTACGGCGGGCTCGCCTCTGTGGCGGCAAGACTGCACCCGGCGGAACTTTGGATCGGGCCGGAACGGGGATGCGAAACAGAGGGATATGCGAAATTCCTCGAGTTGTGTCGATGCAAAGGGATTCGCATACGACGGTTCTGCCGCGGCAGGGAGGCCGTGTCGATCGGCGGTGTGCGGGTGGAGGTCTTGAGTCCCTCCTGCGCCGGGCAGGAGACGGGCATCAACGACCAGTCCCTGGTCATGCGGCTGACCTTCGGGAAGGTGAGCGTGCTGCTCACCGGCGATATAGAGAAGAAGGCCGAAAGCAGACTGCTGGCCGATCCGAGCCGTGTGAAGGCCCTGGTTCTCAAGGTGCCGCATCACGGGAGCCGGACATCGAGTTCCGAAGCGTTCCTTGACGCGGTGGCGCCGGCGGTGGCCGTCGTCTCGGCCGGATACCGCAACCATTTCGGATTTCCGTCCGAGGAGGTCGTTCGCCGATACCGGAGAAAAGGCATCCTCCTGTACCGCACGGACCTGCACGGGGCCGTGCGGTTGAAGACGGACGGGCATGCTGTGTGGATGGAGACCTTCCTGCCGTTGGTCAGCCCCGCAGCCCCTTGTCCCTCAGGACCCGGAGACCGGCCGTGAAGAGGGCAGCATCCAGGGCCGCCAGCGAGAGGAGCATCCATGGGAGTGTACGGGCCGAGAAAAGGACAAACCCGGTCGATTGCATCAGCATCACTCCCAGGACCGGGAAGGACAAAAGCATGTTCAGGGCGGAAGCCGCTTTCACGGAGGAGGCACGGGCCGAAATCAGGATTTCGGCCAAGACCGCCCCGGCGAGGAACAGGGGGACCACCAGGGCCACGGAGACGATCCATATCGTATCCGGGAAAACGGGGGACAGGAAGTGCGGGTTGATCAGCTTGGAGACCCCCTTTGTCAGGAGGGCGAAGGACGCCCAGGTCACGACCAGGGCAGGGACAAAGGGGGTGAGGATCTTGCCCAGAAGCAATTGCCGGTCGGTGACCGGCGCTGTGAGCAGCGGCTCCAGCGTGTTGCGCTCCCGCTCGCCCGCGAAGCTGTCCGATGTGATGATTCCCGACATGAGAAGGGGAATGAGGAGGAAGAAAGGCAATCCCACGATCTTGATCGGAAGAATGGCCACCTTCTGGATGTCCGAATACCCGGAAAGGCCCTTGAGATAAGCCGAAGGCATGCTTGAGAGCATGAGCTGCACCTTGTCCAGGTTCTGGAGGAAAAAGGTCATGTAAAAATGGATCAAAAGGACCAGCGTGCCCACCATCGTAAGAGGCAGGAAGACCAGGATGCCCATTACGTAGAAATCCCGCAGGATTTCCCTCCACTCCTTCATGGCGATGAACCAGGCCTTTTTCAAGGCGTCCCCTCCGATCCTTCAATCAGCCTCGAATACGCCTGATCCAGGCCCGCGCCCTCCACTTCGACGGAGACGATGCGGGCCCCGGCGGCCGCCAGCCGGGCAATGACGAGGGGGTTCGTTTCGGCCACATCGGCAGCCGTATAGGCGAGCCGGTTCCGATCCGGGTCGAGGGCGATCTCCGAGACGGCCCCTGACTCTTTGACCAGGTCTGCGTGGTCCTCCCGAAGCTCCCGGAGGTACATAACGACCCGGCAGCCCGAGGCGTGCCTCTCACGAAGTTCCTCCCAGGAACCCTTCTCCAGGATTCTTCCCTTGTGAATGATCGCGATTTCGTCACAGACCCGGATCGCCTCGTCCAGATTATGGGTCGAGATGAGAATGGTTTTCCTCTTCCGGTCCTTTCCGCCGAGGAGGTGTTCTCTCACCTTTTTCGTGATCAGGGGATCCAGGCCCGCAGTCGGCTCGTCCAGAAGGAGGATGGGCGGGTCGTGGAGCAGGATTCTCGCCAGGGCCACCTTCTGCTTCATCCCGAGCGAAAAACCCTGGAGCCTCTCGCGGGTTTGTACATTCAGGTCGAGAAGTTCGCAGAGGTCCTGAATCCTTTTCCGGGCCTGCCCGCGGTCCAGATCGTACAGGCGGGCAAAGAAGGTGAGGTACTCCTGGAGCGTCAGTTTGCCGTACAGGCCGGGCTGTTCGATAAGTGCGCCCAGGATCCGGCGTGTTTCGATCGAGCGGTCCTGGCCCAGGCCGTTGAGGAAGGCACGGCCTTCGTCCGGTCGCAGGAGTCCTGCGAGGATGCGGATCGTTGTGGTCTTGCCGGCGCCGTTCGGGCCGATCAGCCCGAAGACCTTGCCCGGCGGCACCTCGAGGGACAGGCCGTCCAGGGCCTTGACCGTTCCGAAGCTCTTGTGCACATCCTCGATGCGGATCATGGGACCGGTACCCGGCAGAAGGGGCAGGGGGGGGAGCATCAACCGCAGCCCTATGGTAACAGCGCATTTTTCCCGTGTCGAATCGACCCGGAAGGCGTATCCTCCTTGACCCTGTGCCCGGAGGTGCGCTAATATTCCACTCTTATTCTTTGGAAACCCCCATGAAAAGAGGCGGGCGTTTCTCCCCACCGGGTGAAACGCCCGCCCGAGGAACTGACATGATGGATGAGCTGGACCCCTTTCGCGATTTCCAGAGGACGCACTACTGCGCTGAAATCACAGAGCAGGATATCGGCAGGGAGGTGCATCTGGTCGGGTGGGTTCACAGGAGGCGGGACCACGGGGGCGTGATTTTTGTGGATCTGCGTGACCGGGAAGGCACCGTGCAGGCGGTGTTCAACCCTCAGCACAGTCCCGCGTCGCACCGGAAGGCGGATGCCCTCAGAAACGAGTTCGTTATCGGGGTGAAGGGGAAAGTAAGCCGGCGCCCCGAAGGGATGACGAACCCGAAGTTGAAGACCGGTGCCGTCGAGGTGATGGCCGACGAGCTGGCCGTTTTCAACCGTTCCAGGGCCCTTCCTTTCAACCTGGACGAAGACCTGGAAGTCGAAGAGGCGATTCGTCTGCGCTATCGGTTTCTCGACCTTCGAAGACCTTCGATGGCAGCGAATTTCGCCTTGCGACACAGGGTGTCCAAGATCACCCGGGACTATTTCGACGGCCTCGGCTTCTACGAGATCGAAACGCCGTTCCTGACGCGGAGCACCCCTGAGGGAGCCCGGGACTATCTGGTGCCCAGCCGCGTGAACCCCGGGGGGTTCTATGCACTGCCGCAGTCTCCTCAGCTTCTGAAGCAGATCCTGATGGTGGCGGGGATGGATCGCTATTTCCAGATCGTACGCTGTTTTCGCGACGAGGATCTGCGCGCGGACCGACAGCCCGAATTCACCCAGGTGGACCTGGAGATGTCCTTTGTCGAGCAGGGGCAGCTCATCGAAATCGTGGAGGGCTGGATCGCGCGGCTTTTCGAAGAACTCCTGGGGAAGACGCTCCAGAGGCCTTTCCCGAGCATGACCTATGCGGAGGCGATCGAGGACTACGGGGTGGACAACCCGGATACCCGCTACGGCCTCAAGATGAAGGATATCACCGATGCGGTGAAGGGGAGCGAGTTCCAGGTTTTTCGTCAGGTGATCGAAGGGCATGGCATCGTGAAGGCCCTGCGCTTTCCGGGAGGGACGCGGCTTTCCAGGCGGGAACTGGACAACCTGGTAGGGATGGCCAAGGACTGGGGCGCCGACGGCCTGATTTGGGCGAAATGCACGGGGGCAGGTCTTCAGTCGCCGATCGCGAAGTTCCTGTCGCAGGATATCGTGGGAGCCGTGATCGATCGGATGGGCGCCTTGGAGGGAGACCTGCTGCTGATGATGGCGGGATCACCCGGCCGGGTGAATCCCTGGATGGGCAGGCTGCGGACGGAACTGGCCGAGGCGTACGACCTCATCGATTCATCCGCACACGCCTTCACATGGATCCTCGATTTCCCCCTGTTCGAGCGCGACAAGGAGGGGCATATCACCTCCATGCACCATCCCTTTACCGCGCCGCGGGAAGAAGACATTCCCCTGCTGGACGAGAACCCCGAGGCATGTCGTTCCCTTGCCTATGACCTGGTGCTGAACGGTACGGAGATCGGCGGGGGCAGCATTCGTATTCATCGGGTGGATACGCAGAAAAAGATCCTCTCGATCCTGGGCATCTCCGAGGCGGAAGGGGAGGAGAAATTCGGGTTTCTGCTGGACGCCCTCTCCTACGGGGCGCCTCCCCACGGCGGGATTGCCTTCGGGCTCGACCGGCTCGTGATGATCCTGGCGGGCGCAAAGTCGCTGCGGGAGGTCATCGCTTTTCCGAAGACCCAGAAGGCCGCCTGCCTGCTCACCCAGAGCCCGGGCCCCGTGGATGCGGAGCAGTTGCGCGAATTGCATATTCGAACGGTGCTTCCCAAAAAGCCGGCATCCGGCTGACCAGGGACGGCCCGGGAAAAACAGAGGATGGAAACAGGGAGCATGAAGAAGGAATCGGGTCGGAAGAGGCAGGAAGGCCGTATCGTCTTGAGCGCCGACGGGAGCCTTCGGGTGCCGGATCGGCCGACCATTCCCTATATTCAGGGAGACGGGACCGGTGTGGACATCTGGCCGGCCGGGCAGCGTGTCCTGGATGCGGCCGTTGCGAAGGCGTACGGGGGAAAGAGATCGATCGATTGGCTTCGGGTCTACGCGGGGCAGGAGGCGATGGATCGGTTCGGAGAGCCGCTGCCGGCGGGCACCCTGGCGGCCTTGCGCCTCTATCGCGTGGGGATCAAGGGCCCGCTCACGACACCGGTGGGCCGGGGGATGCGAAGCGTGAACGTCGCCCTCCGCCAGGCCCTCGACCTGTATGCCTGTGTCCGGCCCGTGTACCATGTGCCCGGAGTTCCCTCCCCCGTGCGCAACCCGGAGCGCGTCAATATGGTGATCTTCCGGGAGAACACCGAGGATGTGTACGCCGGCATCGAGTGGAAAAAGGGCAGTAAGGCGGCGAAAAAGGTGCTGAGATTCCTGAACGAGGAGATGCTGGCAGGAAGCGGCCGGCGGATTCGAGCGGATTCCGGGATCGGTGTGAAGCCCGTGAGCGTGCGGGGCACGCAGCGCATCGTGCGCATGGCCATCCGGCATGCGCTGCGCGAAGGATGCCCGAGTGTGACCCTGGTTCACAAGGGAAACATCATGAAATATACCGAAGGGGCCTTTCGGGAATGGGGATACCAGCTGGCCCGGAAGGAGTTCGGCCGGAAGGTGGCCTTCGAGGAGGATGGACCGGAGGCGGGAGGCAGGCGGGGGAAGGGACGGCCCGTCATAAAGGACCGGATCGCGGATGCCATGTTCCAGCAAGTCCTTCTCCGCCCCGAGGAGTACAGCGTCATCTGCACCCTGAACCTCACCGGCGATTATCTCTCCGACGCCTGTGCCGCCATGGTGGGCGGTCTTGGAATGGCTCCGGGTGGGAATCTCGGCGACGGCAGGGCGCTCTTCGAGGCGACCCACGGGTCGGCCCCCCGCTATGCGGGTCAGGACAAGGTGAACCCTTCCAGCCTGATTCTCTCGGGTGTGAGCATGCTGGAATACATGGGTTGGGGGGAGGCGGGCACGATGATCCGGGAGGCGTTGACGAGGACCATACGGCGGCGTACGGTAACCTATGATCTCGAGCGACAGATGCGGGCCGAGGGACGGAAGGGCGTGAAGCTGCTGCGCTGTTCGGAATTCGCGGATGCGATCTGTAGAAACATGAACTGACGGAGGAGGTGCGACCCATGCGGAGGAGCAAGATTTCGGTGATCGGGGCCGGGAATGTGGGGGCTACCTGCGCCCACTGGGCGGCCGTGAAGGAGTTGGGGGATGTCGTGCTTTTTGACATCGTGGAGGGCATGCCCCAGGGCAAGGCCCTCGATCTGGCGGAGGCCGGGCCTGTGGAGGGCTTTGACGGGGCGTTCGTCGGCACGAACGACTACAAGGACACGAAGGGCTCCGATGTCATTGTGATTACCTCCGGGATGCCCCGCAAGCCGGGAATGACCCGGGAAGACCTGTTCGAGGCCAACAAGAAGATTATCACCCAGGTGGTCACCGTCTGTGTCGAGCACTCTCCCGATGCGTACATCATCATGGTGACGAACCCGCTCGATACCATGACCTACCTTGCGAAGCATATCAGCAAGTTCCCCAAGCAGCGGGTGATGGGACAGGCGGGCGTATTGGATGCCGCGCGATTCCGAACCTTCGTGAGCATGGAACTCGGGGTTTCGGTCGAAGACGTTCAGGCCCTGGTCATGGGAGGGCACGGCGACACCATGGTGCCCTTGCCGAGATACTGTACGGTCTCCGGTATCCCTCTTCAGGAACTCATGCCGGGTGACCGTATCCAGGCCTTGATCGACAGAACCCGGGACGGGGGGGCGGAGATCGTCAAGCTGCTCAAGACCGGCAGCGCCTACTATGCGCCGGCCGCCTCGGTCATCCAGATGGTCGAGGCCATCGTCAGGGACAAGAAGCGGATCCTCCCTTGTTCCGCTTACCTGGAAGGGGAGTACGGCCTGGATGGGATCTACTTCGGTGTGCCCTGTCGGCTGGGGAAGGACGGCGTCGAGAAGGTGGTCGAGCTTGCCCTGAATGAAGAAGAACGCGAACTCGTTCGGGTTTCCGCGGCGGCGGTCGGGAAAAGCATTGCATCGCTGAAGCTGTGAGGGATCCGCGAGAGGAGAGGATGACAAGATGAATGTTCACGAATACCAGGCGAAGCAGATCTTCCGCGAGTACGGGATCCCGGTTCCGAACGGGAAGATGTGTACGCGGGACGATCCCGTCAAGGAAGCGGTAAGGGAACTGGGCGGAGATACCTGGGTCGTCAAGGCGCAGGTGCACGCCGGGGGCAGGGGCAAGGGTGGCGGTGTCCGGGTCGTCCACTCCGTGGAAGAGGCCGAGAAGGCGGCGGAAGAGATCTTGAACATGAGGCTGGTCACCAAGCAGACGGGCGCGGAGGGACGGGAGGTCCGAAAGGTTCTGGTGGAGGAGGGCGTGGCGATCGCGAAGGAGCTCTACCTGAGCATGCTCGTGGACCGCGCCTCGAACGCGCCGGTGATCATCTGCAGTGAAGCCGGAGGCATGGAGATCGAGGAGGTGGCGGCCGAGACCCCGGAGAAGATCCATCGGGAGACGATCGACCCGGCCCTCGGGCTTCGCGCCTACCAGACGCGGCGCATTGCAAAGGCCCTGGGCCTCACGGGGCCGGCGGTCCGGCAGGCCGGCAAGATGCTGGCGGCCCTGTACCGGCTTTTCGGGGAAAAGGATGCCTCTCTCGTGGAAATCAATCCCCTTGTGGTGACCGAACAGGGGGATTTGATCGCCCTGGATGCGAAGCTCCAGTTCGACGACAACGCCATGTTTCGCCATGAAGAGATCCTTGCCCTCCGGGACGTTGAAGAGGAGGACCCCCTCGAGGCCCAGGCAGGGGAACTCAACCTGAGTTACATCAGGCTCCAGGGGAACATCGGCTGCATGGTGAACGGCGCCGGCCTGGCCATGGCCACCATGGATCTGATTCAGTATGTGGGCGGGGCGCCGGCCAACTTCCTGGACGTGGGCGGGGGCGCGAGCGCCGCCTCCGTGGAGAAGGCCTTCCGCATCATCCTGGCCGATACGAGAGTGAAGGCGATTCTGATCAACATCTTCGGCGGCATCGTGCGCTGCGACCGGGTGGCGCAAGGGGTGGCGGAGGCCGCGGGCAAGGTGGATCTGAAGGTTCCCGTGGTGGTTCGGCTGGAGGGCACCAATGCGGAAGAGGCGCGCACCATCCTGGAGGGATCCAGCATCGAATTTGTTGTGGCCAAGAACCTCAGGGATGCAGCGGAGAAGGTCGTCTCAGCGCTGTAGGGACGTCCGGGGCTACCGAAGGGAATCGAGCGACCATACACAAACAGGAACAGGAACCAGACATGGGAATCTTGGTTGATGATACCACGCGTGTCGTGGTGCAGGGGATTACGGGCAAGGAAGGCTCCTTTCACGCGAAAGGGTGCAGGGAATACGGGACCCAGGTTGTGGCCGGGGTGACCCCCGGCAAGGGCGGTCAGGAACAGGAAGGCGTGCCGGTCTTCGACAGCGTACAGGATGCGGTCGATCGGGAAGGGGCGAATACGTCTTTGATCTTCGTCCCGCCTCCCTTTGCCGCGGATGCGATCCTGGAGGCGGCCGATGCCGGGATTCGGCTGATCGTGTGCATCACCGAGGGCATTCCGGTTCGGGACATGATTCCGGTTTATCACGCCCTCAAGAGAAAATCCGTGAACCTCATCGGCCCGAACTGCCCCGGAGTGATTACGCCGGGCAAGGCAAAGGTGGGGATCATGCCGGGTTTCATCCATCTCGCGGGCTCCGTGGGCGTGATCTCCAGGAGCGGGACCTTGACCTACGAGGCGGTGAAGCAGCTCACGGACCTCGAACTCGGACAGTCGACCTGTATCGGCATCGGCGGCGACCCGATCATCGGGCTCCGGTTCGCGGACCTTCTGGAGATGTTTGCCGACGATGAGCAGACCAAGGCGGTGCTCCTCATCGGCGAGATCGGCGGAACCGCGGAAGAAGAGGCGGCGGAGTACATCATCCGAAGCAAGTACCCGAAGCCGGTGATCGGCTTTGTGGCGGGTAGGACGGCGCCTCCGGGCAGGAGGATGGGCCATGCCGGGGCGATCGTCTCCGGCGGGAAGGGCACGGCGGACGAGAAACAGAAGGTGATGGAAAAGGCGGGGATGGCGGTCTGCCCCAGCCCGGATGCGATTGGAAAGACGGTCAAGGAAGCGCTTTCTTCCGTTGCGTGACCTTGGCGCAATGGGGCGTGCGCCGTTTTCCTTACGCCTTGCCCGTTTTGCCGAACCGAAGGTTCTCCCAGCATCTACGGAAGAAGCGTGGATGTTCCGATGAAAGATTCTGAAGGGTGCCCCACGGGTCATCGAGGGAGTTCCATGGAGGGCTTTCTGTCTCTGGAACTCCCGGAACTCGAGGGCAGGCTCCATGCCCTGGGCCAGCCCCGGTACCGCGCCCGGCAGATCTTCTCCTGGCTCCACGGAAAGGGGGTGTTCCGGGCCGAAGAGATGCGCAATCTCCCCGGAGAGCTTCGAAGCCGCCTCGCTCCCTTCCTTCCTCCCCTCCCTGTGAACCTCGAGGAGACCCTCGATGGGGAAGACGGAACCCGGAAGTTCCGTTTCCGCCTCGAGGACGGCGCATCGATCGAGTCGGTTGCAATTCCTGAAGAGAAGCGGACCACGCTGTGCCTTTCGACCCAGGTGGGCTGTGCCGAGGGATGCCTCTTCTGCAGAACCGGCCGGATGGGGCTGCGGCGCAACCTCCGCGTGGAGGAAATCCTCGGGCAGTACTATGCGGTTCGGGCCATGACGGACGGCAAGCAGGCGATCACGCATGTTGTTTTCATGGGGATGGGCGAGCCGCTGGCGAACCTTGCCTCCACCTGCCGCGCCCTGAGGATCATGACCCATCCCCTGGGCTGCGGACTTTCCCCGAGGAAGATCACGGTTTCGACGGTGGGGATCCCGGGGGCCCTTGAGGAATTGTTCGAAGCGGTCCCCGTCTCGATCACGCTTTCCCTGAACGGAGCGGACAACGCGACCCGCTCCCGCCTCATGCCTGTGAACCGCAGGTATCCCATGGAGGAAGTCCTCGCCACCCTGAGGCGGCTTCCCCTTGCGCCGCGCAGGCGTTTCACCATCGCCTATGTGCTGATCGGGGGAGAGAACGACAGCCTGCGGGACGCCCGGAGGCTCGTTCGGGCACTCCACGGAATTCGTTGCAAGGTCAACCTGATCCCTTTCAACCCCTTTCCGGAAACGAAGATGAAAAGGCCGGAACGGGCCGATGTGGTCGCCTTCCAGGAATGTCTGCGTTCCAGAGGGCTGTCCGCTCATGTTCGGTGGAGTCGGGGGAGCGATGTCCTGGCGGCATGCGGGCAGCTCGCGGGGGATGCCCTGTAATGGAACGTGTTTGGAATTTTCGGGTGGAACAAACGGATAAAACTTAGCAAATGCCGTCTACGTACCGATCAGAGGAATACGCAATAAAGGTGGAATCCCATGCAATTCGGCTCCGCTTCTTCTTCCCATGCCATTGACCGATGGACGAGACAATGGTCGGGCCACGATCAGGCGGTCCCTACCGGGCCGAGGCTCGGGGTGCGTGCCGCGGTGGACGCTTGCCTGGCCTTCCTGTTTCTGTTCCTGTGGTGGCTGGGCCTGTTGCCCAGGGAATCCGCCAGGGCTCTGATCATTTTGTGCGCCATCGAACTCCTGAGCCTCCCCATCTATTTCTATTTCTTCCGACGGTTCCGAAAGAGGGTACTCCAGGCATATTGCCACTGGGTGACGGACATCCTGCTGATTACGGTGGGCATCCATTTTCTCGGTGGGGAGCAGGCCTTCCTGTTTTCCTTTGCCTACTGCCTCGTCATCCTGTCCACGAGTATGGTGGCCCGCAAGCGAGACAGCTTCGCCCTGGCGATACTGAGCGGGGTCTGTTTCGGAGCACTGATCTACCTGGGGGGAAGGGGGACCATTGAGCAGCGTGGCGTGTGGGACCTGGCGCTCGGGCCGAATGAACGGATTTTCTTTCCGGCCTGGAGCGTGGCCTTCTTTTTCCTGACCGCCTACTTCTCCAGCCAGCTGTCCGAGAGGCTGCGGGAAAGGGGGAGAATCCTGGAGATGGTGAACGCGATCAGCCGCGTCTCCGCCTCCTCCCTCGAGTTGCAGGGGATGCTCAGCCGGGTGCTCAGCTTTGTGCTGGAGAATCTCAAGGCCGAGTACGGCCTGATTCGGCTGACGAACCACTGGCCGGAAACCCGCGTTGTGGCAAAAGAGATCCGACGTGTTCCGGAGGATCTGACCGAGGCGGAAGAAAAAGCCCTCTCTTTGCTCGTGGATAAACTGCTGAAAGCGAACGAAGCGGTGATCATCCGGGACCTGACGAGCGACCCGCGGGTGCGGCCGATGGAGATTCGGTGGACGGGGTCGTTGATCGCCGTTCCGATCGTCCACAAGGGGGAGAGTGTGGGGGTCTTCGTCCTCTTTGGGAAAAAGGCGAGAAAGGGGAACCGGAAGAGACGCTTCCAAAAAGGGGATCTCGACCTGCTCGTCATGATTACCCGCCAGATCGCGCCTGCTATCGTGAATGCCCGTCTCTATACCAACCTGGAAGAGGCGACCCTGAACATCCGGCGGGCCCAGGACGAAATCGTAAAGACCGAAAAACTGGAGGCCCTTGGGGAAATGGTGACAGGCCTGGGGCATCAATTCCGAAATCCGCTGTTGGCTATCGGCGCCGCGGCGCGGCGCTTGGACAAGGGGAAAAAGATTCCGGAGGCCTCCCGCTTCTATGTGCAGATCATTCAGAAAGAGACGGAAAAGCTGGAGAGGATCCTGAAGGATGTCCCGGGCTTTCACATAGGCAAGGACTGCAGGCGACGGGAGACGGACGTGAACTTGTTGATCGAAAAGTCGCTCTCCCTCGTCTTCGAACCGGAAAACAAAAAGGGCATCACCATCGAACGGGACTACGAGAGCCTCAAGGAGCCGCTTCCGAACGTGGACGCGGATCAGTTGGAAGTTGCTCTATACAACATCTTCAGCAATGCGAGTGAAGCCATGGGCGCCGAGGGCACCCTGAAGGTGAAAACACGGGTCGTGTCCGGCATGGAAGGCCGCGTCCTCTGGCTCGAGGTGAGTGATACGGGTGGAGGGATTCCGCCCGAAGAGGTGGAGAACATCTTCAACCCCTTCTACACGACAAAACATTGGGGGACCGGTCTCGGCCTGACGATGACCCACCGGATCGTGGAAAACCACGGAGGGGATATCCGGGTCCTGAACCACCCTGGAGAAGGGGTCACCTTTCAAATCGGCATCCCGAACGTATAAGCCCCCGCGCCGTCCGTCCCCGCCTGGTTTACAGCTTTTTCGGTTTTGCTGCGGTATCCGCTGCTACATCCCGGGCGAAGAGGTTCGGTGGCTGTTTCTCCGGCTTGTCCGGAGAGGCCTCCTGGGAGGGCCGTTCTGCAGGGAAGGATTCCGGGATGTAGAAGTACCGCTGATGGACGCGGTGGAAGGATGTCCATCTCTTTCCGGGACCCGCCTCTTGCTTGATGAAATCGTGCACGCCCCAGAGCTTCGCATCCAGGTCGTCCAGCCCGTGCAGACAAATGGCCTCCAGGGACATCGGTTGGCGGGGTGAGCCGAACTCCACCTCTCCGTGGTGGCTGACGACGAGATGTTTCAGGCTCGCGGCGAGGGAAGGGGGAAAGTCGGGGATGCTGTCGATCTTTTTCTGCAGGATCTCGAGTCCGAGTACGATGTGTCCGACCAGCCGGCCTTCATCGGTGTAGTCGAACCCTGCGTCGGCGCGCAGTTCCCGCGCCTTGCCGAGATCGTGGACAAGGGCGCCGGCCAGAAGGAGATCCCGGTCGAGGAAGGGGTAATTCCTGTGCGCCAGCAGGACCAGCCGGGCCAGAGAAAGGGTATGTTCGAGCAGCCCGCCGCGGTAAGCGTGGTGCATCCTCTTCGCGGCCGTGGTGTTCCGAAAAGATTCCCATATCTCCGGATCCCGGAAGATCGTCTCGAGCAGCCGCCGGAGAAAGGGGTTGGCCACCTTCCGGATCGTCTTGTGGAGTTCCTCGGCCATCTCTTCCGGATTTCTCTCGGAAGTCGGCAGAAACGCATCAAGATTCGGTGCCTGCCCGGGGGCGGGAGTCACGGACTTGAGCCGGATCCTCCGCTCCTGCTGGTACAGGACGACCACACCGCTGATCTCGACTACCTGGTGGTCGGATCGGTCGAGCAGGCGGTAGGCGGCCTCTGCGTCGTCCCAGAGTACCGCTTCGATCGACCCGGTCCGGTTCATGAGACGAAGCCTGAGGAATGGCCTCCCGTCCCTGGTCGCCAGCAGATGCTTCTCGGCCACGAGAAGTCGGCCGTCCACCCGATCCTGTTCCCTGAGTTTCCGGATGTCCATCATGGCGATTCACCTTAGCATCGGGAGGATCGGATTACAATGTTGCCGCCGCAGGGGACGCCCGTTTCGTTGACACGGGCCCCTGCACGGGATTATCTTGTTCTTTTTGCCTGAAATGAACTCTTGGAGGCCGGTCATGGCGGCGATCCGAACCCGCGCGTGTGCATTGGGAGGGCCCCTTGTCGGCCCCCTTCTCGTGGCCGGGTTCCTCGGCCTCGGCCTGGTCACCGGGGGGTGTACGGTCGGCTACCTGTTCCATGTGGGAAAAGGGCAGCTCAGGATCGTGTGCGGGAGCAGGAGCACGGAGGCCGTCCTTCGCGATGCGGAGGTGCCGGAATCCGTGAAAAAGAAGATCCGTCTCGTTCTGGACGCAAAGGCATTTGGAGAAGCCGAACTGGGCCTGGCCCCTTCGAAGAACTATACCCGTTATTATATGGTGAAGCACCCGCCGGTCGCCTACAATCTGACCGCCAGCCCCAGGTTCGACATAGAGGCGTATGCGTGGTGTTTTCCCGTCGCGGGATGCCTGCCGTATAAGGGTTTTTTTGCGAGAGAGCGGGCCGAGCGGGATTCGGCCCGGATGTCGCGCCGGGGATACGATACCTACATCCGGCCTGTGGGGGCCTACAGTACCCTGGGATGGTTCAGGGATCCGATCTTCTCGACCATGTTGCGTTACCCGGACCCTGTGCTTGTGGAGGTGATCCTCCATGAAATGGTCCATGGTACGATTTTTCTGAAAGGCCAGGGGGCCTTTAACGAGGGAGTGGCCACCTTTGTCGGGGAAAAGGGGGCCGAGGCGTTTTTCCGTTCCCGGGGCGGTCTGACCGGCGAGCAATCGAAGGAGATGGCCCGCAGGCGCAGGGCGAACGGGCTCTTCCAAAAAACGATGTCTTCCCTTGCTGAGCGACTGCGGGTCCTCTACCGGTCTGAAGGGGAAGAAGAGGCGAAGCTCGCGCGGCGCGTCGGGATCTTCGCGGAGGCGAAGGAATCCCTTCGAAAAGGACTTGAAGCCCTCGGTTCAAAGGGCTATCAGGGGGTGCTGGACGAGGATTGGAACAATGCGTTCCTGGTTTCCTACCTGACCTACCATGAGGATGCCGGCCTTTGGGAGGCTCTATACGACTCCTTCGGCCGTGACTTGGAGTTGATGGTGGGCTGGCTGAGACAGTTCGAGGGCGAGAAGGATCCGATAGGCCGCATCGAAGGGCGGCTGGCGCGGTGCGACGGGACGGTGGATCATTGACTTCTGACCGTATTGAAAATATTGTCTTAAGGGAGGTTGCCAAAAAAGTCCCATCTGCGGCGTCCGGCTTGATCCCTCGTCATTCGACGTACAGGAAGTACGCCTCGTTCCTCGGGATTTTGCCTGCCTTGCATCTGGAACTTTTCGAACAGCCTCCAAGAGCCACTTTTTCAACGGGCTTTTGGTCTTGGGAAACGAGTCGGGGAGGGGCGCGGAAGAGCCGCCGCGTCCAACGAGGGAAAGGAGCGGAGAGATGGCAAAGGCAATGGAACATGTTCGTTATCTCGTGGACACCGTCGGCTTCCGGGCGCCCGCCTCGGAAGGGGAGCGGTGGGCATCGAAATATATAGCCGGAGTGCTGGAAAAGCTGGGGATTGAATGTCAGGTCGAGGCCTTCGATTCCCACAAGACCTTTTCCTATCCCCTGATCATCGTCTGGTCGGTGAGCGTCCTGGGGGGCCTACTTGCCTGCTCCCACGGGTTCCTCGGCTTCCTCCTGGCGGCCCTCGGGGCCGCGGCCTTCTACCAGGAAGCGCATTTTCGAAGCTGGATCGTCCGCCTTCTGCCGCACGGTCCCTCGCAGAACGTCGTGGGGAGAATCCCGGCGAAGGGGGAGGCTCGTCGCAGGGTATTGGTCTGCGCGCATTACGATACATCCAGGAGCGGCCTGTATTTCCATCCCCGGTTCGTCGGAGGCTTTCGGCGCCTGTTCCTGCTTACTGTGGTCTCGGTGCTGGGCCTGCCCCTTTTCATCTTGCTGGGAGGGATGTTCTGGCCGGGACTGTTCGGGCTGCTTCGCGGCCTTGCCACGCTGTGGCTGTTTCTGAACATCCTCGTGCTGCTGCATCGAGAAGTTTATGGAAAGAATGTGTACGGCGCGAATGACAATGCGTCCGGCACGGGGGTGATGCTTTCCGTCGCAGAGAGACTGGCCCGCGAGCCTCTCCGGAATACGGAGGTGTGGGTTGCGGCCACCGGATGCGAGGAGGCGGGTCTGGTGGGGATGCTCGAACTGCTGAAGCGGCACGGGCAGGAACTCGAGGAGGCCTTGATCCTGAATCTGGACAGCGTGGGGGCGGGGGGCCTCAAGTACGTTACAGGAGAAGGCCTCATCAAGGCTCTGCCGGCCGACCCGGAACTGCTCCTGTTTTCGGCTGAAGTCGTCAGGGAAAACCCGGGCCTGCAGTTGATCCCCCGGGAACACCGCGGCCTCCCCACGGACGCAACGGCCGCCTTGATGGGCGGATACCGGGCCATGTCCGTCATCGCCATGGACGAGGACGGCGTGGTTCCGAACTGGCATTGGGAGACCGACCTGCTCGAGAACCTGAATGAGAAGAACCTCAGCGATGCCGAGGACTTTGTCGGTCTTCTGCTGAAGAAGATCGATCAGGAGAAATGAGGAAAAGATCGACTGACTGGAGCCCATGTCCTGAATCAGGAATCGGGGAACCCGCAATCAGGAGGGAGAAGAATGGCGACGAAGATCGGAATCAATGGATTTGGTCGAATCGGAAGGTGTGTGCTTCGGGCGGGCTGGAAGAACCCTGAACTCGAATTTGTGGGTATCAACGACCTTACCGATGCAACGACCCTGGCCCATTTACTGAAGTATGATTCGGTCCACGGTGCCTTCGATGTGGATGTCGAGGCGGGCGAGAACGCCATTATCGTGGGCGGCAGGGAGATCCGCATCCTGTCGGTCCGGGATCCCGCCGAACTGCCCTGGGCGGATCTGGGCGCGGAAATCGTCCTGGAATGCACCGGACTCTTCCGGGAGAAGGAAAAGGCGGAGGCGCACCGGAAGGCCGGCGCCAAGAAGGTGATCATTTCGGCTCCGGCAAAGGGGGAAGACCTCACGATTGTGATGGGCGTGAACGACGACAAGTACGATCCTCAAAATCACCACATCCTGTCGAATGCGTCGTGTACGACCAACTGTCTGGCGCCCGTAGCCAAGGTTCTCAACGATACGTTCGGCATTGAAAAGGGGCTGATGACCACAACCCATTCGTATACGAACGATCAGCGGATCCTCGACCTTCCCCACAAGGACCTGCGCAGGGCCCGGGCCGCGGCGGTGTCCATGATCCCGACGACCACCGGGGCCGCCAAGGCGGTGGGCCTGGTTCTGCCCGAGCTTCAAGGCAAACTGGACGGGATGTCCATCCGGGTTCCCACGCCGAACGTGTCGGTTATCGATCTGGTGGCGACCCTGAAGGTCGACACCTCCGCTGCGGAGGTGACGGAGGCCTTCAAGAAGGCGGCCGAGGGCAGGATGAAAGGGATTTTGGACGTCTGCGAGGTGCCGCTGGTCTCCATGGATTTCAACGGAAACACCCATTCATCCATCGTGGATGCGAGTTTGACCTCGGTGATGGAAGGGAACCTGGTGAAGGTAATCTCCTGGTACGACAATGAGACAGGTTTTTCTCATCGGATGATCGACCTGAGTCTCCTGGTGGCAAAGGACCTTTGAGAAAAGGGGGAGGGAAGTGGCCGTCCGGACGATCGATGCGTTTGACCTGAAGGGAAAGAGGGTCTTTATTCGTGTCGACTTCAACGTTCCCCTGGATCCACAGGGGAAGGTGGGCGACGATACGCGGATACAGGCCGCCCTTCCCACGATCGAACATGCGAAGGCAGCGGGCGCAAAGGTGATCCTCGCGTCACATCTCGGCAGGCCCAAGGGGAAGCGTGTGCCTGAGATGAGCCTCGCGCCGGTGGCGGTGCGTCTGTCGGAGCTGCTCGGCCAGTCCGTGAAGACCGTGGACGATTGTGTCGGGCCGGCGGTCGAGGCGGCGGTAGAAGCGTTGGGGGAAGGGGATGTTCTCCTGCTGGAAAACCTGCGGTACCACAAGGAAGAGACGGAGAACGATCCCGCCTTTGCCAGGGCCCTGGCTGCCTTGGCGGATGTGTATGTGAACGATGCCTTTGGTACGGCCCACCGGGCTCACGCCTCGACCTTCGGGATGGTGGAATACGTGGGGGAGGCGGGCGCCGGGTTCCTCATGAAAAAGGAGATTACTTACCTCGAGGGGGCCCTGAGGAACCCCGCCCGTCCTTTTGTGGCCATCCTGGGGGGAGCCAAGGTCTCGGACAAGATCGGGGTGGTCAAGAACCTGCTGACCAAGGTGAACGGCCTGATCATCGGAGGCGGAATGGCCAACACCTTTCTCTGGGCGGCGGGGTACTCCCCGGGCGCGTCCAGGGTGGAGGAAGACAAACGCGAGGAAGCAGCGGATGTTCTGGAAGAGGCAAAGGACGTTTCCGTCGAGGTACTCCTGCCGGAAGATGTGGTTGTGGCAAGGGAGATGAAGCCGGACGCGGAGACGCGGATCGTGCCCGCTTCCGCCATTCCGGAAGGGTGGCTTGCCCTGGATATCGGACCCGAGACGGCGCGCAGGTTTTGCGCCGCCATCGGAAAGGCGGGGACCGTTGTGTGGAACGGCCCGATGGGGGTTTTCGAGATGCCGCCCTTTGCGCGCGGTACGCACGAGGTTGCCACGGCCGTTGCGGACGCCGACGCGGTTACGATCGTGGGTGGCGGTGACTCCGTGGCGGCCCTGGAGAAGGAGGGCCTGAAGGAGCGAGTCACCCATGTTTCGACCGGGGGCGGAGCCTCTCTGGAATATCTCGAGGGCAAGGCCCTGCCGGGGATCAGGATACTCGATCGGTAGGCGGGCAGCGAGCGTTCCCAAAGAAAACGTCTGCAGGACAGGGAGGAGAAGGACCGATGAAACGCAGGCCCATCATGGCAGGAAACTGGAAGATGCACATGCTCGTGGCCGAGGCCGAAGCACTCGTCAAGGGCCTGGTCGCCGGCCTGGACGGTACGGAGGATGTGGATGTTGTCGTGGCCCCTCCCTTTCCCTCGCTCCACCCGGTCGGCAGGCTCCTCGACGGGACACCCATCGCCCTGGCCGCTCAAAATATGCACTGGGAGGCCTCCGGGGCGTACACGGGCGAAGTCTCCGCGGCGATGCTGCTCGATGTGGGCTGCAGGCACGTCATCATCGGGCACTCGGAGAGAAGGCAGTATTTCGGGGAAACGGATGAGACGGTGAATCGGAAGGTGAAGGCCGCTCTGGCGGCCGGGCTGGACCCGATCGTCTGTGTGGGGGAGGTCCTCGAGGAAAGAAAGTCGGGCAGGACATGGGAAGTGGTGGGCAGGCAAACCCGGAAGGGCTTGGAGGGCGTCTCCGCCGAGGACGCCAAGCGGCTGGTGCTTGCTTACGAGCCGGTATGGGCCATCGGCACCGGTGAGACGGCAACGCCGGAGCAGGCGCAGGAGGTGCACGGCCGGATCAGGGGCCTGATCGGTGAGCTTTTTGACGATGGCATCGCCCAGGGCCTGCGTATCCAGTATGGCGGCAGCGTCAAACCGGACAATGTCCGGGGCCTGATGGACCAGCCCGATGTGGACGGTGCGCTCGTGGGGGGGGCCGCCCTGAAGGCGGAGAGTTTTCTGGGCATCGTGAAGTTCTAGGCCCGAAGATCCGCCGGCGAGGACTCGTTTGATTCCACTCCCTTAACATGCTAGTATTGCATCACATTTTTATTTCAATAGAGAAGGTGGAGAAATGCACATTTTCATCATCATCATGCACTTGCTGGCCTGCGTCGGCCTGATCTTGATCGTGTTGCTCCAGCAGGGGAAGGGCGCCGATCTGGGCGCGGCCTTTGGGGGTTCTTCCCAGACGGTCTTCGGAAGCCAGGGTGCGGGCGGTTTCCTGACAAGATTGACGACGGGCGTTGCCGTTCTATTCATGTTTACCTCCCTGGGCCTTGCATACCTCGCCTCGAACCGGGTTCAGGCCACGGTGATGGAGGGTACGGAGCAGACAGGAGCAGTGGACACCAAACCTGCTCCGGCCGCTGCCGGAGACGAGGCCGCTCCCGGCCAGGAGACTCCCGCGAAGGCAAAGGCCGCACCGACCGAGACACCCGCGAAAAAGGCCCCGCAGGAGTAAGAGTCCATATGCCGAAGTGGTGGAATTGGTAGACACGCCATCTTGAGGGGGTGGTGCCCACCGGGTGTAGGGGTTCGAATCCCCTCTTCGGCACCAGAAACAAGAAAAAGCCTGTAATCTAAATTGGTTACAGGCTTTTTCTTATGCTTTTCTTTATGTTTTTCGCCTTGGGTCATGCCGCCGCGTATCTTTTGCGTGATTGCAGAAATCAGGGAACTTGACCGGTCTCACGGCTATCTAATCTTCCCAAAAATTTTTTTGTCGATTTCCGGATACCGGCAGACCGAATGCAATCCTAAAGAAAGGGAAAAGCAAATGTCGAAAAACGGTTATGTCCTCAGGTCGAGAGATGTAGCGCATTTACTGGACTGCAGTCCGGATGAAGTTATTGAATTGGCAAAGAGCGAGAAGCTCAAGGCGATCAAGGAAGGACGGTTCTGGAAGTTTCGTCCTGCTGATGTCCTGGTCTACAAAAGATCCATCGAGAAGGGGGCTTGACGGCTGGAACCGCATTTTTGCCCCTGCCGGAGAAAGACGATATAATAAAATTTTTTTTGCTGGGATGACGATCCCACCCCTCCCACGGAATGCGGGTTCATGGAGAAGAAAGCGGGTCGCACGCAAAAGAGGCTCACCGTCCTGCTGCTCCTGGCGATCGTAGCGGCGGGGGCGGGCTTCCGCTTTTATGACATCCAGAAGGTCGAACCCTTCCTTGCAGACGAGGCGATCTATGTTCTCGAGGCCCGATACCTTTACAGCATTGTAGAGTTGTCGTGGAAAAGCCTCCGTCTGAAGGCGGAGGAAAACAAGACCGGTAAGGACCTGTGGAAGCGGGAAAAGGAAGCCGAACGGTTTGCTGAGGGGGTTGAGGGCAGGCCTCCCTGGTTTGCCCGTCCCGGGCATCTCCTGTTACTGTGCCTGGCCATGATGATTTTCGGGCCCAAGTCGCTTATCGTGGGGCCTGTGGTCTCCGCTTTTTTTGGGACCTTATGCATTCCGCTGGTCTTCCTGCTTGGAAGAAGACTTTACGGAACTTCAGCCGGTCTCCTGGCGTCAGCCTTTTTCTCCCTTTCAGGTGTGCAGGTCCTCTATTCCCGGAGCGGGCTGACGGAACAGGACTCCCTCTTTTTTCTCCTCCTCGCCCTCTTGTTCTACCTGAACGACCGCGCGGCCCGCCCGGACCGCAAATGGTTTTCTTTGATCCTGAGCGGCTTCTTTATGGGCGTTTCCTTTGTGGTCCACTATCGCATCGTCATCTACATGGTGGCCGTTGCCGTACTCGAGATCCCCTACTGGTTCAGGAGGGAGAGAGGGGCCCTTGCTTACGCCCTGCAACGAGCGGCGGTCCTGCTTGGGTTCATCGCTTTGCCCATCCTGCTGACGGAGCTTCCCTACTACCTCGTGATGCTGTTCGTTCATATGTTCCTGAAGGCTATGCTTCCGTTCCAGACCTACGTGGAGCAGCTGATCGGCCAGGCCATCTATCTTGTCCTCACGTACAAGGTTGCACCGAGTACCGGTCTGCGGCTCCAGAATTTCCTGACCTATCCTTTCCTGATCTGGAAAATGGCGGGACCCGCCGTCGCCGTCGGGCTGCTCCCGGCGGCCTTGATCGTCTTTCGATACCGGAGGAAAGAGGATTTCGTTCTCGCGGTGCTGATCCTTGTCCCCTTCTTGATGTGTACCCTGTTCAATCCGAGAGCCCGCTACCTCAGCGGGTTTCTTCCTTTCATCGGCCTGATGATGGGCACGGCGATCCAGCGGTTGTGCGACGAGGGACGCCCTTCAGGGCTGCGGTGGCGGCGGCTGGTTGCCTCGGTTGCCGTATGCCTCATTTTGGGTTTCGGGGCCTACTATTCCTATCGGGCGGCCTTGCCGAAGACGAGTTATGCCTATGCCATCGATTTTGTCCGGACCCACCAGGAGGGCCCGCCGAAACACTTGGCTACCCTAACAGTGGTCTCGCAGGCGTTTTGCGGCGTGAAGAACGTGCCGTCCGAGTGGGTCTCTTCGGAGGAGGAACTCAGGGCATACTATGATCAGGGATATCGGTATTTCATCATGGACTATGTGAAGGATGTGATCGATGCGGCCATGGTGATGCTGAACCTGCCCGCAAAGGGTCCCAAGTTCGAGAAATTCAAGAAGCGCATCGACGTGATGAACCGGATCGAGGAGAGGACCACCCCGGTGTTCACGTGCCACAACATCCACCTGGACATGATCTACAACGCCTTCGAGGTCAACCAGCGTTTTTTCCAAACCTTGCGCTTTTTTCGTGAATTTCGGAAGCATCCCGAAGCGCAGCGTATCAGGGTCTACGACCTGAAGGATTTCTTCGAAGGGGAAGGAACCGGCGCGCCGCCCGCCCCCAGCCGCTAAAGAAAAGCAAGGCTTCTTGACGATTTCCTATTCGGGCTGTTCGTGATAGCATAACCCAATCACGCCGCTGGAGGACGAGGGCGGGTTCCCGAAGGGAAATGCGAGAACCGATGAGACAGTTTGCCATTGCTCTTTCTGCTGCCGCATGCCTGCTTGCCGGGTGGAGGCCTGCCGAGAGCCCGGGGCAGGAAGCGGGCCGGGGGACCGCCGGCCGAATGATGCTGGCCTTGGATCTCATGGACCTGGAACTCCCGGGAGAGGGCGGTGGAGACGAGATGGAATTGCCGCCGATCCAGGGGGCCGAGAGGCACGAGCCGGAACCGTCCGCCGCGCCCACCCCAAAGAAGGCAGGGAAAGCCGACGAGGGCTGGCGAGAGGCGCCGTCGGCCGGTGCGCCCACGCCGTCTCCTGCGCCCGGTTTGAATCCTCTTTTCCTGGAAGCACCGGGCATGGGAGGGAGCGAGAGCCAGGCAGTGACGGGACCCGCGGGTGGGCGCTCAGCCGGGGACGTCGAGGAAGAACTTCCCGCCAAGCTGAAGGCCGTTGCACCCCCGCCTGACCATGCCGGAAGCCTCAAGTTGCCGTCCGGGGCGGATGTGAGATCCCCCGGAGGTGCCGACGTGCCGGAGATTCCCCTGCTCAGCGGCGGAGACCGGGGACGGCAGGCCCCGCCCCGGGCCGGGGGTGAGGATTCGTTCCTGACGCTGAAACCGCTGCCGGACGGCGGTAAGGCGCCCGAAGGACGCCTCGGTGCCGGTGCCGGAACCTCCCGAGAACGCCGCCGGCCCGAAGATTATCTGCAAGTCCGGGAAGAGATCGATCCCGGGCTCATCGAGATCTACGAACGCTATTACAAACACAGGTAGGGTGCAGGGCCTTTTTCGATCCTTGAAATCCCGCGGCCATGACGCGGCAAGACGGAACCGTCTTGCGGATGGAATCAAGGCGCGGGCCGCGTTGACAAAGGACCGAAGCGTAGAATACTGGAATAGTGGATGAACCGGGACCGTAAAAATCTAGCCGGATGTGGATGGGGATGATACCTCCAGGATCGCGTTGAGGAGGTCGTCCAGGTCGAAGGGCTTCTTGACCAGCCTGTAAGAGGGAAAGTTGTTCAGTTCCTCAAGGAGCCTTTTTTCGGTATCCGCCTCGTCAACCCAGGCACTCAGATAGACAACCTGGATGGACGGATTCCGATCCCGGATCCTGGAAACGATGGAAAGTCCGTTCTCGACGGGCATCATGATATCGGAGATGATGACCCCCGGCTGGAATTCCTCGAAGATTTGAAGAGCATGCTCGCCGTCCTCGGCAAGCCGGACCTCGTAATGATGCCCTTCCAGGAAGTTCTTCAGAAGCACACGAATGGCGTATTCATCGTCGATCACGAGGATTTTATGTGTACGGCTTCCGAGGGTCATGGAAATGCGACCGTGCTGGCAACAGGATCGGGAACGGGTGAATAAGGGGTGGATGCTTCTGTCAGCAGTCCATGCTTATAGGATGTGTAGAGCAAAGTCAATGGAGTCAAGGGGAGGTGAAAAGGGATGAAGAGGAAAGGGGGACGCGGCAAGGGGTCGCGTGAGGGATACAGACGACTGAAATTGTGGGTCCAGGAGCAGGGGGCTGGCGAGGGGGAATGCCCGGGCGATTCCGGGGAGGAGCTTCTCGAAGCGGTCGGGCGGAATGAGCTCCTTCGCTGGATTCCGCGCCTGTTCCGGGAAGGCTCTGAGGCGGATCGGAAGAGGATCCTCCAGGGACTGGTTCCGGCAGCCGGACCCGGCGCGATTCCCTTTCTGGAAGAGGTCATGGCCTCCCCGGGGAGCAGACTTGCCGAGAAGAAGATCGCCTTGGAGCGGTTCGAGGCTCTGGGGGGGCAAGGGGATGGAGCATTTCAGGAGAACCTGAGGAAGGCGGAGGATTTCGTTGCCTCTCTGCAGGCATCGCTCCTCGATGCGTCCACACCGGAAGCGGTCCCGGAGGATGTCCTGAGCCGGTTTCGGGATCTCCCTCTCTCGTTCCGGGGCGTCGTTCTCCGGGAGCTTCTTCGCCGTCCCCCGCAGAATGCCTTTCGCTTCCTGGACAGGGTGCTGGAAGGGCAGGAGGATTTGTGGGAGGAGATCCTGGAGATGCTCGGGGAAGCCCCGCAGGAGGAGGCCGGGCGCCTGCTGCAGGCAGGCTATGGGACGGCCGGCAAGGGCCTCCGCAAGAAAATCAGGAGGGTGGTTCACAAGAGGAGCGCCCGGGATTTGCCGGTCTTCCCCCTGGAGCAAGAGGGGCCGGGGGAAGCGGTCTGGAAGGCGCCGGCACCTCCCGCACCCGAGGGGCTCATCGGCCTGCCGGACCCGACAGGGGGCCGGATGGTCTGGGTGATTCGCCCGAACGTTCGGAAGGGGATGCTCGTCTTCGCCGGATGGGTCGATGACCAGGGCCGGCTCCGGGAGTTTCATGTCATCGACCCGTCCCGGAAGGAAGCGGAGCAATACAAGGAATCCGTGTTGGGGAATCCTGAACTCCCCGTGGTGGAGTGCCATGCGGGCTTCTGCGCCTCGCTCCTGGACGAGGGTTACCGGACGAGGGCGCATCTGAGCGCGGAGGGTGTCGAGCTGTTCAAGGCCTTGCGACCGCTGCTGCAGGAGGTGGTTCCTGTCGAGCGGCCGACGGCGCCGGTGTATACCGTTTTATCCGATACCCCCGATGAGGCTTCGCTGGGTGATTCGGTGGGGGACTCGGCAAACTTGCTGAAGGAAAGGCTGCTGCTCGCCTGGAACTTCGAGGCCGAACGGATGGAGCCCCATCTGGACAAACTGGAGGAAATCTCCGAAAGCCGGATCATCGTGCAGCCCTATCAGAAGAAAGAGCGCATGGACGCCCTCTACCGGGAGATTGCAGGGGAACTGCTGTCCGATCCGGCGTACCGAACCTCCTGGAGAAGAAGGCTCGAGGACGCCGCCTGGGTCTTCTACAAGAAGGGCCTGGAGGCGCAGGCCAGGAGTGCCGCTCACGTCAGCCGGTACCTGGAAGATCCGGAAGGGAATGCCGGCAGGATCCCCTTCTTCGTGGAGCTGGTCCGAAGAGGGATGGAGGGAATGCTGAAGGAGAAGAAGACGGAGGAAAAGCAGGCGCCCTCCCTGATCGTGAAGCCGTAATGGGCCCTTGCTCCTGGGGTCATTGCTTGTAGCGTCGGGTCATGCTCCCCTAGGAGGCTGCCCCAAAAGTCCCATCTCAAGGCGTTCGGCTGCATCCCTCGTCATTCAACGTACAGAAAGTACGCTTCATTCCTCGGGATTTGACTCGCGCCGTCCATGGCGCTCGCCCTGCGGGCGCGACAGCCCCCTTCCAGGGGATGTCGCGTCCAACTCCGCTATCCTG
>WFRX01000324.1 GCA_015486285.1 bacterium | reverse complement strand
CCTCTGATCCCAGCCCCGCCTGGCGGCATCGAGGGTCGCCCGGATTTCCGCCGGATGATGCGCATAATCATCCACAACAACGATTCCCCCTTCTTTCCCCTTGATCTCGAGACGTCTTTGAATGCCCCCGAAGTTTTCCAGGCCCTGCTTCACGACGGAAAAGGCGAGGTCCATCTCGTGCCCCACGGCCACCGCCGCAAGGGCATTGGACACATTGTGGAGGCCCGGCATCCGCAGGCGGATTTCGCCGAGTTCCTCTTCCCGCCGAACCACGCGGAACCGCGTCTCCCAGCCCTCCCGCCGGATATCCCGGGCCCGGAAATCGGCCTGGCGCGACAACCCGTAAGTCACGTGCCGCTTGCGTACCTGCGGCAGAAGTCCGCACACATTCGGATGGTCCATACAAAGAACCACCAGTCCGTAGAAGGGGACCTTGTCGACGAACCGGAGGAACGCCTCCTTCAGGTTCTGCATGTCCCTGTAATGGTCGAGGTGCTCGGGGTCGATGTTGGTGACCACCGCCACGGTCGGGCTCAGCATGAGAAAGGACCCGTCGCTTTCATCCGCCTCTGCCACCAGAAAATCGCCGTCTCCAAGACGGGCGTTACTGCCCAGGCTGTTCAGCCTGCCTCCGATCACCATGGTGGGGTCCATCCCGCCTTCGGCCAGGACCGTGGCAATCAAAGACGTCGTTGTGGTCTTCCCATGGGAACCGGCAACGGCAATGCCGTACTTCATCCGCATCAGCTCGGCAAGCATCTCGGCGCGGGGAATGACCGGGATATTCTCCGCCCGCGCGCGCACGACCTCCGGGTTGTCCTGGGAGACGGCGGAGGAAACAACCACCACGTCGGCCCCCAGCACGTGTTCCTCCCGGTGCCCCTTGTGGACCGTCCCGCCCAGGCGCTCAAGCCTCTCCGTCGCGGCCGTTTCCCGGAGGTCCGATCCGCTCACCTGGTAGTTCAGGTTCAACAGCAACTCGGCGATACCGCTCATCCCGATGCCGCCGATTCCAACGAAATGAATTTTCTGGTTCTTCTTGTACATATCTCTCTTCTTGTTTCCGCTTCTATTTCCGCGGGCTCGGACGCATCACGCCCTGCCTGGCGATACTGATCAGGAATCCCACCGCAATCAGCGTAGCGACCAGGGAACTGCCGCCATAGCTCAAGAAGGGCAGCGCCATCCCCTTCGTGGGCAGCAACCCCAGAGCGATAGCGATATTGATCAGCATCTGCATGCCCACGAGGCATGTCAGTCCGCATGCGAGAAAGGCGCCGAATGGTTCCGGGGCGCGCAGGGCAATCCGAATGCCGATCACCACAAACAGGAGTACGAGCAGCAGGAAGGCATAGCACCCCACCATTCCCAGCTCTTCCCCCATCACGGAAAAGATGAAATCCGTATGCGCATCGGGCAGATAGAAAAGCTTCTGTGTCCCGTTGCCGAGGCCCACGCCCAGGAGCCCCCCCTTCCCGAGGGAAATCAGGGATTGAACCAATTGATAACCCGCCCCATACGGGTCCGCCCATGGATTCGAGAAGGAGACGAGCCTCTGCCAGCGGTGGTTGTCCAGACAAAGCAGCCCCGCCCCCGGAAGGGCGGCCGACAACGTCAGGAGCAGGTGTTTGGCCCGGGCTCCGGCCAAAAAGAGGAGGAGAAGCACCGCAAGCACAAGAACAACAGGCGTGCCGAGATCCTTTTGCGCGAGTACGAGCCCGATGAAAGGAGCCGAGATCAGCCAGACACGCAGATAGCCCGACAGGGAGCCCCGCACCGCCATTTGCACGTCCTTCCTGGAAAGCAGGCTTGCCAGGAAAAAGACCAGCGTGACCTTCACGATCTCAGAAGGCTGGAAATTCACCGGTCCGAGATCGATCCAGCGCCGGGCCCCCCGCACCTCTTTCCCGAGGTGAGGCACGAAGACAAGCAGGAGAAGCAGGCCGCTCACCAGAAGGATTTCGAGTGCATAAGGCCGGACACGGCGGTAATCGCTCAACCCGAGAACCGTCATCAGGGACAGGCCGACGCAGGCGAAGAGGAACTGCCGATAGAAGAAATGATACTGGCTCCCGAATTCCTGCATGGAGAAGACCGAGCTGGTGGAATAGATCAGGAGCAGGCCCAGGCAGACGAAGGAAATGCTCAGGGCACTCATCGTGACTTCGTTCATATAGCTGCGAGCCTTTTTCACGCCTTATCCCCTCGGGTCGTTCTCTTGCAGGATCCCGCGTACGAGGGCCTTGAACTTCCGGCCCCGATCCTCATAGTCCCGGAACATATCGAAACT
>WFRX01000323.1 GCA_015486285.1 bacterium | reverse complement strand
GGTTCGGCCTTCTGGTGCTGTTCGCCTGTGTCTCTACCCTCGCAGGTCCCGTCCGGCACGCCGCTGCCGACGAGGAGGCGATCTGGACATTCGATTTCCGCGAAGTCTTCTATGACATCGCCTACCTCAACCGGCACGACGCCGTGATCGTCGGCGCCAGGGGGCGGGTGCTTGTAACCCATTCAAGGTACAAGAATCTCTGGAGCGTCCGCGACTCCGGCACCCGGAGCTTGCTCACCTGCGTGAGCTTTGCCGACGACAAGCAGGGCTGGGCCGCCGGCCACGCCGGGGTCATCGTCCACACGGCCGACGGCGGGCAGAGCTGGACGATCCAGCGGAAGCCGTCGCCGAAAAGCCGTCCCTTGTTCGATATTCAATTTATCACTCCGAAAGTGGGTTACGCCTGCGGGGCCTTTGATACCTTCGTGAAAACCACGGACGGCGGGGCAACCTGGGCGAGCATCCCCACCGGACTCGACAATATGTACAACGGGCTCGCCTTTACAGACGAGGAGAACGGCTTTCTCGCCGGGGAATTCGGCACTGTTCTCCGCACCACGGACGGAGGTCGATCCTGGACGCAACTCGATCTGGGCGGGTACCGGGGCTCCCTTTTCGGCATCACCATGGTTTCGACCCACACGATCCTTGCGTACGGCATCTCCGGAAAACTCATGCGCTCTGAAGACGACGGCCAAACATGGGAAGAAATTCCGTCCGGCGTTGACCACTCCCTGTTTCGAGCAGCGGTGGACGGCGACGAGGTACTCATCGTAGGGGCGGCGGGAACGATTCTTTACAGCAGGGATGGCGGGAGACATTTTGAGGATCGGGAGGATCCGGACACCACGACATTTGCAGGAGTTTGCGCCCGGCCGGAAGGAGGATTCCTCTGCGTCGGCGAAAGGGGCAAGATTCTTCGGTTCGACACATCACGGGTCAACCGACCCTAGCGGCCCGGGTCCGACGGCTCGAAAAGGAAGGGCTTTTTCCAAGACCCACGACAAAACGCAAAGCGTGTTCGAACGACACACGGGTGCATCTTGAAACAGCTGGCCACAATGATCTTCAAAAAACGTCTCTTCCTGCTGGCTCTGCTGGCGTTGCTCACCCTTTTTCTGGCTTTTCACGCCAGCCGCCTCAAGGTTGCCACCGATTTTTCCAAGATGATTCCGACGGGACACCCGTACATCCGGAACTACGCTCCTTACAAGAAGATCTTTGGAGGAGGCAACCAGATCCGCCTGTCGGTTTCCCTCAAACAAGGAACGATCCTGACCCCCGGTTTTCTCAAGACGCTGCGAGCGATCAACGAAGACGTCATGTTTGTGAAGGGAGTTGATCGCCTGACGGTCCGATCCCTGGTGTCCCCGGAAACACGTTTCGTGATGATTACGGAAGAGGGATTCGATTTCGGCCCGGTCGTTCCCTATGAAATCCAGGAAACAGAAGCGAGCATGAAGAAGATCGGCAAGAACATCAACATGGCGCAGCTCAAGGGCCGCCTCGTTTCCATGGATATGAAGTCGGCGTTGATCACGGCGGAGGTCTATGAAACCGGCGTGAACTATCTGTCCGTCTACAGGCAGATGAATGAGATCCGAAAAAAATACGAAACACGGAACATCAGCATTCACATCAACGGCTTCGCCATGGTCGTGGGCTTCGTGAACGACGCGCTACCCAAAATCCTGGGTCTCTTCACGGTTTCCATCGTAATGATCGCCTTTATCCTCTACCGCTGCTTTCGTCATCTCAGCCTTGCCCTTCTTCCCTTGTTTTCCGGCGGCCTGAGTGTCCTGTGGTCGCTGGGCATTACCCAGCTGCTCGGGATCAACCTCGATCCCATGACAACCATCGTACCTTTTCTCGTCCTCTCGATCGGGGCCAGCCACGGCATCCAGATGGTCAAACGGTACCTGGAGGAGTGCAGCCTCCACGCCGAAGGCTACGATGCCGCGCTGCACGCACTGGCCGAACTGATCGGTCCGGGGGTGGTGGCTCTGATAACGGATGCGGTCGGCTTTCTTACCATCACCTTTGTACCCATCGGCGTCATTCGAGACCTGGCCCTGACCGCAAGCATCGGGGTGGGCTGCATTATCGTGGCCAACATTTTCGTGCTGACCCTGATCCTCTCGTATCTTCCCAACCTTCTCGGGTCCGAGACAACACCCGGCGCAGAGCAGCTCCAGCCGTACCTCAGCCGGATCCTGACCGGAATCGCGAAACTCACATATGGCCGAAACGCATACAGGGTTGCGGGCACCGCCTTTGTGCTGCTTCTCATCGGCCTCTTTTCGGCCCGCACCATGACCGTGGGCGACGTCAACCCGGGAGAACCGCTGCTGTGGGAAGACTCGGTATACAACACGGACGCCGCCAAGATCATGTCGGACTTCATGCTGGGCATCGATTGGCTCTCCGTCCTCGTCGCCGGCAACGAGGACGGCACGTGCAAGCGGTACGATGTCCTTCAGATCATGGACGAATACGAATGGGGAATCGGATCCATCCCCGGGGTGACCATCGTCATTTCTCCCTTGCTTCTTGGCCGGGCGGTCAACGAGATGCTTCACGAAGGCGATATCCGCTGGCGCACATTACCGGAGAACCGGCGGGAACTCGGCTACTGCTTCTATCAGGCGGGGTCGTCCGATGATACGGAATTCATGGACATGGGATGCTCGACCATGAATATCCGGATCTTCCTGACCGACCACAAGGGGGACACGATCCGGCGGGTGATCCAAAAATCCAAGGACTTCATCGCCCATCACCCCCTCAACCGCGCCCGCTTCATCCTTGCCGGAGGCAACGCGGGGGTGATGGCGGCAACGAACGAGGTCGTAGAGAAGGCCCAAGTTCCCATGCTGGCGCTGGTTTACCTGACCATCTTTCTGCTCTGCCTGATCGTCTTTCGCGGGCTGAAGGCGCCGCTCATCATCCTGGCCCCTCTGTTCCTCGTCTCCGTGCTGGCCACGGCCTTCATGAAGGCCGTGGGCCTGGGTCTCAACGTGAACACCCTTCCGGTGGCATCCCTGGGGGTGGGTATCGGTGTAGACTACGGCATCTACGTCTACTCCCGGTTGAAGGAGGAGCGAAAGGCCCAGGCATCTTTTCCGCAGGCCGTAAACACGGCCCTTCACACCACCGGCGCCGCGGTATTCTTCACCGCCGCGGCCAAGAGCGTCGGTGTACTCATGTGGCTTTTCTCAGACCTCAAGTTTCAGGCGGACATGGGTCTTCTCCTCGGATTCATCTATATCGCCAACCTGATCGGGGCTGTCTTGCTCATGCCGGCTCTGGTCTACATCTTCGATGTCAAAGACAAGAACGAAGCTGTCAAGGGATCGCCCCTGACGGGGTCGAGGGTATCTTTATCTCGGAAGAGCGTATGATCATGGGGGGCAATGATGAGGATCAAGACTGCCGCAGTTTTGTTGCTCGGAACGATTGTACTGGCCGTTCCACGGACTTCCCTGGGCTACAATTTCTCTATCGGAAAAGAGATCACCGGCACCTTCAAGGCGGATCTCACGTATGCGGCGCGGATCAGGGCGGAATACCTCGACTGGAAGCTCAAGGCAATACCGGGATCCAGTGCCAACGCGACCGGAGACACGAACTTCAATAAGGGCGATCTTGTCAACAACAAGGTGGTTTTCAAATACGAACTCCAGGCCTTCTACTCCAACCTGAGCCTTTTCGTACGCGGGGACGCCTTTTATGACGACGTCTTCAACAACGACAAGTACAACTGGGATTCCAGGCAGCACGCGGAGTATAACTTCTACGACGGCATGGAGTACTTCCTGGAAGGCACATTCGGTGACTTTTCCTTCCGAGTCGGGAGACAGGTCGTGAACTGGGGCGAATCGATCGCCCCTGTCTTTGCGGTGGCCGTAAACACGGTGAGCCCCTTCTTCGGCCAAAGGGTGGCGGCGGCCGGCTACACGGCCCGGGACTTCCAGGTGCCGAGCCACATGATCTGGGCGAGCTACGAAGCGAGCCCTACCCTCTCCTTCGAGGGCGTCTGGAATCCGGATTTCGAGCCGAGGCTCTTTATGGGGGTAGTGGGAACCTTTCAGAGCTTTACAGACGCCCTGGGCTACGGGGCGGACGGCTCGGTGGACGAAGAGAGGCCGACAAAGTTCAAAGACCAGCAGCAGGGCGGCATCGCGATCCGCAAGATGCTTCCATCCTTGAAATCCCTTGAAATCGGTCTCTACTACTATCACCACCTGGACCGCGCCCCGGCGATGGATCTTGACCTCCTGACCATGACCAAGCCCGTGGCGACCTATCCGGAGATCAACATGTTCGGCATGAGCTTCGCTTACGCCATCGACGCGCTGCAGCTTCAGATCCAAGGCGAACTCGCCTATCGTCCGAACGATGTACGGCAGAAGAATTTTGCGGAGGAGGACATCCCTCCGGGCCTTCCCCCTGCGGTAAAAGACCAGCTCATGGACGAACTGGTCGGCGCTCCCGTAGGCGGCTGGGACCGCGTCAACACCCTGAACTGGGTGTTCGGCGGCTCCAGGCTCTTTTCCGACGTGGCCCCTTTTACCCCCTGGACCTTTTCGCTGGTATGCATATATGAGTTCTATGGATCTTGGAACATCGACTACAAGGCCAGCAGGCATTACACGGATCCGGAAGATACCTATTACTACTTCGTTACGCTTCCTCTGTCGGTTGCGGACATGATCGACAACACCACGCTTACTCTCCAGTTCGACGCCACGGGCAACCTCCACAAGTCGCAGAGATCCCTCCACCGCTTCAGCTTCAGCCTGAGGGCGAAGTACGGCGACCACCTCGAGGGGCTCGTCGGCTTCGATATGCCTGTCGGAAAGGCGAGCCAGAATATGGGGCCGAATAACATGTCCGACCGTGACGTCCTGACCTTTTCCTTGACCTGGTACTTCATCTAAAAGTAAAAGGACGGGGGAATCTCGTGCAGATCCTGTTCAGAATGCTCAGAATCCTTGGGGCGGGGGCACTTCTTCTCGTCCTGGCCCTGGTCATCTGGCAGCCCGTGTTTCCGAGCGCCTGGATCATCCAGAAGATGGCCGACTCCATCGACCCCGCCAAGATTGCCCTCCATCTCCCGACTGTCGTACGCTTTAGCCTCGGCGGAAAGGGCGGAGGCACGTACAACATCGTCGTACAAAAGGACAGCGTGAAGATGGTACGGGGGGATACGGATGAAGTCGATTTGATTCTCTTCATGGAGGCGAAGGATTTCAACAATCTGATGTTTTCCCTGGCCTCGGGAAAGGCCGATGAATACACCTTCAGAAGTCTCGTTATTTCGAAGTTCCTGCGCTTTGCGGGCGACATGAGCGTCTTCGAGAAACTTTTCGAGAATAAAGGAGAGAGCTGATGAGGCTACGTATCCCGGTCATGATCATCCTCAGTCTTGTACTGATGGCCGCTTCTTCGGCAGCCGACACGCAGGGTGGGGTAAAGTATACGCGCCTCGGCGCGGAGGCGGCGGGAAACGCCACCGGCGAAATTCCTCCCTTTGAAGGGGCCAAGGGCCTGAAGTGTCCCGCCGACTACCAGAAGGGGGAATACCTGCCCAATCCCTTCCGGGATGAAAAGATCCTTTTTGTGATCAATGCCGCGAACGTGGACAAATACAAGGACCGGCTCTCACCCGGGCAGGTGGCCCGCCTCGTCAAGAACCCGAACTATTACATGAACATCTACCCTTCCCACCGCATCTACGAACATCCTGAGGTGTATTACGAAGCGACTGAAAAGAACGTCAAGACCTGTCATCTCAGCAAAGACAAGAATATGCTCATCGGCTACAATGGAGGCGTTCCGTTTCCGTATCCAAAGAACGGCCTGGAGGCGATCTGGAACGTCAAGAAGCCGTGGGCGGGCAACGACCTGGAGACCGACGACTGCCGCCGGGTCGTCAGCCCCTCGGGAAAGATTCGGAAGAGCCGTTGGACCACGAAGATCCTCGCCTTTGACGAGACCAGGCTTTATGACAAGTGGCCGAATCCCAATGGCGTTACCATGAAGATCCTCTCCTATTATACCTATCCGGCTGACCGCGAGGGGGAGGCGGCCTTGTCGGTCGGTTACGTCGATGATCGCAGAGAGCTGGATGTCTGGCAGTACATACCCACCCTCAACCGGGTGCGACGGGCACCCACGCTGATCGGTGGAACGCAGCTGGACGGCGAGTCCACCGTAGACGAGATGGGCTTCGACTTCCGCGATCACGCCTACAAGTGGAACTGGAAGCTCCTCGGCAAGAAGGAAATGTACGTCCCGGAAAACAATTATGAAATGTGGGGAGTCGACGTTCCCGATAACGTGGAATGCCAGGCCGGCGGCGTGAATCCCGCCCGACTCCGGTACGAGTTGCACCGGGTCTGGGTGGTCGAAGGGGACCTCAAGAAAGGCTACAGCCACCCATACAGCAAGAGGGTGTCCTACTATGACGAGGATTACTGGCAGCCCGTAGTAGCAGACCGGTACGACAAACGGGGCAACCTCTGGAGGATGGCCGAATATTACCAGTGCTACAACTATTGCACAAAGCAGCGCTATGTGATCGGCTATATCTATTACAATCTCGAATCCGGCCGTTATGAGGTCTTTGGCGGCTGCCGGAACAAGAACACGAAAACAAACGCCACGGATATCGGCTTGACCCCGAATCTTTTTACGGTTCAGGCGCTGCGCAGGATGGGACGTTAGAGCGGTGTAACAATGGGAAAGGTAATGCCTTATGTGGAAGAAGATCTGGAAGAACCGATTGGAGTTTTATCCCTATCTGGCCATTTACCTCTTCTGGTTCATGGGCGCCTTTTTGAACTCCTTTCAGGTGCGAAACCGGCCGGGCATCGTGGCCCTTGGGGTGGTGACCATTCCGTCCATCGCCCTCATCACCCTCGCGGCGGTCCGGACGTTCAGGGAACTCCCTTGACGGGAGGAGGCGCTGAAAATTCCTTGATTGGATAGGCGGCGGGGACTGCAACCGATCTTGTGCGTGTGCAGCGGGAAAATCACTGTTTTTCATCCCCCGGTCGGACCATGCCCCGCACAGGAAAGGAAAGATGAATGAGCGGACCCGCCGAACCCATCCAGCCTGCCGTCGCCCGCCCTTCGTACGACAAAAAGTTCGGAATGGTTGCTTACGGCTTGCTTTTTCTCGCTATCCTCTCTAGTACCTACCTCCATCATTTCCAGCCCCAGGTTCTGAGGGTCCCGAGCAACACGGACGTCTCGACGTGGAAGCACCCGGCACTGCAACAAACCATCCTCTGGGACGGCTTGACGGAGGAGGGAAAGACGACCCTCTTGTCTAAGGGCGTGCCCCTTGGAGACAGCATCCCCGCCCTCGTCTTCGGAGATCTCTTTACGATTTTCCTGGGCTGGATCTGTTTTCTTCACGCTCGAAGGCACTACGGATTCTGGATGGCGTCGTGCTTTCTGGTCGGCTCCTTCGTCTTCACCGGCCTGGAAGAAAGCCTCTGGATCCTGTCCGGCCGGTTCTTCGGAGGAATGATCAACAACCCCCTTGGGGAGCCCGTATTCGGCAGCTATTGGTTCACCCGCGGGGGACTCTGGTTCCTGGAAACCCCTATCGTCGCCTGCCTCGGCTGGTTCTTCATCGCCTATTCGTGCGTCCTCACCGCCGGCAAGGCCTTCCCCCGGATGAACCTCTGGGGCCGGGCCACGGTAGGCGGCCTGATCGCTATGACCATCGATCTGTGGATGGACCCGATCCAGACGTCCCCCGAGATCATGGCCTGGGTGTGGGGCAAGGGAGACTTTCTTCTCCTCTTCGGCATCCCCCACTATAATTTCATCGGCTGGTTCCTCTTGATCTTCCTCTTCGCCATCTTCTGGGAAAAGCTTCCCGGGATGGAGGCGGGACGCGGACGGCATGGGGCCACGGTCCGTTTCTTTCTGATCATATTGATTGCGGCCTTCGCCGTTCTCTTCCTGATCTGGTGTTGGCTGTATGTCTTCGGTGCCGTCCTGGCCGGGATCGGAATCGAGAGCACGATCCATGTACCCAAAGGCTGGTAAGGAGAGGAAACAGCTCCCCGCACCCCAACAGACTCCCCAGGGAAGGACGATATGAAACGATTCGAAGTGGATGTGGTCGTCATCGGAACCGGCATGGGAGGCGCGGCGGCCGGCGCCGTCCTGGCCGCGGCAGGTCACCGGGTGCTCTTTCTCGAGAAAAACAGGGAGATCGGGGGCGCCTGTTCCTTTTATGACAAACAAGGCGTCCATGTGGACGTGGGCGCCCACTTCTTTTCCCGCGGGAACCGGGGGCCGATCGGCGAGGTACAGCGCCGACTCGGCACCCGGCATTTCGTTCCCTTTCTTCGCTGCAATCCGCTGTTGCGCATCCAGGGGCCGGCCTTTGACATTACGGGAGACACCCGGCTCCGCTCCCTGCCCCGCTTCTACGCCTCCCTCTTCCGGCAGTTCGGCTTCCATCCCAGGTCCATACCCCTTCTGCTCAACAGGATCGTCGCTCCCCTCGTGTCCTCCCAAAGGGCCGTTCAGTCCATGGATTCCCGACCCCTGGAAGAAGACACGTCCGGCATGCTCCAGAACCCACAGTTCATGCTCTTCAACAGCACCATGATGGGCCTTTACTTTGTCATCCCCTTCTCGCAGGTCTCAGCGGGAGAGGCGGCCTGGTGCACCCAAAAGGCCTTGAGGTCCCGGGATGCGGGATACCCGCGAGGAGGCGCGGTTGCCGTTCCAAGGGCCTTTATCGAAGGCGCCAGGGCCCTGGGTGCGCGGCTGGAACGCAACCGTCTCGTCCAGAGGATTTGCGTCGAAAACGGCAAGGCGGTGGGGGTGGAGACGGCCGACGGAAGATATTTCTCCTCCAGGGCCGTTGTGAGCACCACCTCGCTTCGGGATACGATCAGGCTGGCGGGCAAGGCGAATTTTCCCCCCCGGTACAACCGGCATGTCCGCGGCTTGAAAAGCTCTCTCGGCGCGGTACAGGCCAAGATTCTCCTGGACAGGCCTGTGATCAAGGAAGGAATCCTGGTCGGGATACGGGATACCAGGCCCTCACCCGGTTCCCCTTTATCTCAAGAGGACATTCACCGCCTCTGGGAGGATACGCTCGCGGGGAAGGTTCCGGAAATCCTCTCCTTCTATTGTCCCGTCCCTACCAATTTCGACCCGCGGCTCGCACCGGATGGGTATCAGTTGCTGACCCTCACCGCGGCCGCGCCCACCTGTGACCACAAGGCGATCGACGGCCCCGAGGCATGGATCGACGCCATGCTGGACGCCCTGTTCACATTGCGCCCGGAGATTCAACCGCACGTCGTATGGATCGACCGCCTCGGCAACCGTTTTCTGGAGAGGTGGATGGGAAAGCGAGGCGGTCCGGTGATCTCCACCGGCCAGCACATCGGACAAGTGGGGGGGCTACGGCATCCCAACACCACACCCGTCGCCGGGCTCTATGTCGCCGGGGACTGCGCCGGGGCCCGGGGAATCGGCACCGAGCTGGCATGCCGGAGCGGCATCGACTGCGCGGAGACGCTCGCCAGAGCCCTCCACAACCGCCTGCTTTAGACATGCCTGCCACGAGGCACGTCAGGGGTTTCATTTCTTTTCGGCGGCACTTCCACATTCGATCAGACTGACCACATGAGCGAAAATCATCTCCTCATCGATGGTCAGGTCGGACAATTCCTCCAGGCCCTCGATAAGCCAGGCATTGAAGAGAAACGAAGCCGTCGCGAGGACAGCGAAGTTGATCCGTTTGCGCAACACATCGGGAGGGACCGTGGGCAAGGCCTTGCACAATTCCTCGGAGAAAGCCGAGTAGGCATCCCGGGAGGCATCATAGACGACCCTGTCGAAAAGGCCCGTTGGCCTGTTCCGGCTCGTATAGGTCCGCACGATGACCCTCACATACTCCGGACTCTCTTGCCGGAACAGGAACCACGGCTCCATGAACGCGTGTACGACGACTTCCACGGACAAGGGCGAATCACCCGCCCTGGCCTTGGCCTCTTCCAGAATCCGGTCTCTTTTCTTGGCAAGCCTCCCGATGACCCTCTTCAGGACCGCTCCGACCAGGTTTTCCTTCGAGCCGAAATGGTAATTGATGGCGGCCAGATTGACCCCGGCCTTGCGGGTAATCATTCGAAGGCTCGCTCCCTGGACTCCGCGCTTCGAAAAAAGCTTTTCAGCGGCGTCCATGATGCGCGTTTTCGTATCCTTCATTGTTCGGCCCCAGAACGATCCATGATCAACCGCCTTTCCACCACCATCCCGCCGAGCCTCGCAATTATACCCAATCCAGCCCCTTCTATCCAGGGAGGGTCTTCTCTGGATTCCCGGTGACCTTCGTCAAGCCTCTTCGTCCGGAGGATGTCCGTCCACCCACTTGTATTTCTCGAACAAGGCGTTCAGTTTGTCCACCTTTTCCTGCGGAACGTCCGACAGGTCGAAATCCTCTTCCCTCAAATACCGCCCCGTATCCGCGGCCCGGTTCGGGTCC
>WFRX01000322.1 GCA_015486285.1 bacterium | reverse complement strand
TGGCCGTGCTCGTACGGCTGCGGGCCCGGAGTTCCAAGACCTGGCCGAGCAAAACGAGTACGGTAATCACCGCCGCAGCCTCGAAATAAACCGGTACAGAGCCGTCTTGGGCGTGAAACGACTCCGGGAACGCCCAGGGGAAGAGCATCGCTGCCACGCTGTAGAGGTATGCGGATCCGATACCGATTCCAATCAAGGTGAACATGTTGAACCGGCGTGTCAGCAACGACTGCCAGGCCCTTTCGAAGAACGGCCTTCCACACCAGATGACCACGGGTGTGGCGAGTGCAAGCTGAATCCAGGGAAAAAAGGGCTGCGCAAAGAACCGGCTAACGGACTCGACATGGATGATTTCCGACATGGAGATCAGAAAGACCGGCAGGGTGAACCCAAGCCCGACCCAAAAGCGCCTCCTCATGTCCTTCAGTTCCGGGCTTTCCTCTTCTTCGGGCGCGGCGGAGCGCGGTTCCAAGGCCATCCCGCACACAGGGCAGGGGCCCGGCTCCCCTTCCACAACCTCGGGATGCATGGGACATACATACTCGATGCCGGACGCGCTCGGATCAAGCGACAAAGGCTCCAGGGCCATCCCACAGTCCGGACAGGAGCCGGGCCCCTGCCGACGAACCTCAGGGTGCATCGGGCATGTGTAGATTCCCGAATCGGCTCCTTCCGAAACGGTTGCGTCATCCGTACCCGTGTAGCGAGTCGAATCGGCACGGAATTTTTCCTCACAGTGCCGACTGCAAAAATAGTAGAGCCGACCATCGATTTCATGTGTGTGCACTGCGGTATCCCGCACAACATCCATCCCGCACACCGGATCTCGAGCAGGCTCGATCGTCTGGGAGTTATTCGGAGCGTTCATTGCCTTTGTCCTCCTGTATGCATCTCTCTCGTCGGCAACCCGGGGCCCACCGGCACCGGCATGGCCGTATTGTTCCGGCTTTTCACACAGGAAACTGCACGGAAGGTGCCAACCCAAAGGAGGGGGGATATTTCTTGAATGTTCGCGGCAGGTTACACGCGATTCTCAGAGACAGGCATGGACAGGAGCAGGGGCAGGAGAAGAATATTCTTCACTCATGTTGTTGAATATGATACAGGTCTCAAAAAAGTTCGCCGGCTCTGGCGGTGCGTTCCTTAGACGGCGGCTTCGCCGCGTTCGCCCGTACTGATTCGCACGGCGGCCTCCACGTTGCACACATAGATCTTCCCGTCCCCGCGAAGGCCTGTATGAGCCGTTTTCTCGATGATCGAGACCAGCTCATCGACCAGATCGTCCATACAGACGATCTCTATCTTCACGAGGGGGAGGTAGCTTACCAGGTCGTCAATGATCCGCTCCCCCTGGTCCTTCGCCCTGCCGCGGCCGAAACCGAGCACGTCCACGACCGTGAGCCCGGTCAGCCGCTCCACCTTCTGAAGGGCCAAGGTGACTTCTGTCAGCTTGTGACGCTTGATGTAGGCCTTGATTTCTTTCATCCTTCTTCCCCTGTTATTTCATTTCTATAGGGAAACCGATTCCTTCTCCACATCTACGGAGAACCACTTGTACAATGCCGGGATGACCAGAAGCGTCAGGAGCGTCGAGGTCACCAGCCCTCCGATCACCACCGTGGCAAGGGGTCTCTGCACCTCACTGCCCGTCCCCGCCGCAAAGAGCAGCGGCAAGAGGCCGAGCGCCGTGGTAAGGGCGGTCATCAGGACCGGCCGCAGCCGGAGGCAGGCCCCCTTGATCGACGCCTCGTCGAGGGGCACTCCGTCGCGCAAGAGCTGATTCAGGTAGGTGACAAGAACCATACCGTTCTCAAGGGCGATCCCGAAGAGAGCGATGAAACCCACGGAGGCGGGGACCGACAGGTTCTGGCCCGTCACCCAGAGCCCCACCACACCCCCAACCAGCGCGAGAGGAATGTTGAGCAGAATCAAGGCCGAATTCTTCAAGGACTGGAAACTCGAAAAAAGCAGCAGAAAGATGATCAACAGGGTGATGGGCACCACCAGGGCCAGCCGCTTGTTCGCCTCTTGCTGCAGTTTGAACTGGCCGCCCCAGGTGACCAGATACCCGGAAGGCAGTGCGACCTGTTCATCGATCGCGCGCTGCGCTTCTCGCACAAATGAGCCGATATCCCGCCCGACCACGTTGCACTGGATACTGATGAACCGCTGGTTGTTTTCCCTCGTGATCTGCCTCGGGCCGATCACTTCCCGGATATCGGCCAACTCGCGCAGGGGGACCGAAAGGCCGGACGGGGCCTGTATCAGAATGCGCTCGATCTCTTCCGACGTACTCCGAAAATCCGGCGCGAATCGAACCAGGATGTCAAAGCGACGGATCCCCTCGAAGATCTGTCCGGCAACCTCACCCCCAACGGCGGCCCGAATGACCTCCTGCACCGTGGATACATTGATGCCGTACCGGGCGATGGCGTGCCGGTTTACGCGAATGAGCAGCTGCGGAGTGCCGGAGATCTGATCCGGCTGCACATCCGCGGCGCCCTGGACCCGGCTGACCACCCTTGCGATTTCATCCGCCTTGTCCTTGAGCATGTCCAGATCTTCCCCGAATAGCTTGATCGCCAGCTCGGCGCGGACGCCTTCCATCAGCTCGTCAACGGTCATGGCGATCGGCTGTGTGAAGTTTGTGAGCACGCCGGGGACGTCTCCCAACTCCTCTCGTATGACGTTTTCGAGATCCTCCTGCGTTTTCGCCGATCGCCACTCCTCCTTCGGCTTCAGCAAGACGTACATCTCCGCGCTGTTGACCGGGTCTGTATGCGCTCCCACCTCTCCACGGCCGATCCGTGTGACCACGGAGTCGATTTCCGGCATCTTCATCAGGCGTTTCTCGATCAGCATCGTTACCCGAGTACTCTCCGTGAGGGCGATCGAGGGGGCCATGGTGAAGCGGATGACGATCGTCCCTTCTTGCAATTGCGGGGTGAATTCGGAGCCGAGGCGCGGGAAGATAAGCATGCCGAGGAGAATCAGAAGACAACCGAGGCCTACGGCCAAGTACCGGCGGCGGACAAAGAGGGTGACCAGGGGTCGATACGCCCTGAGCAGCCATCGCAAGACCCGGTTATCCCCGCCTCCTCCCTTGCCCCCCCTGCTTCCGGGCTTCCTCATCAGGATCTGCGCGAGCACCGGAGCGGCGAAAATCGCGAAGACCAGCGAGCCGGACATGGCAAGGGCCACGGCGTACGCCAGGGGTCGGAAGGTCTTTCCCTCGACCCCCTGCAGGGTGAACAGGGGCAGGAAGACGATAATGATGATGGAGATGGCGAACACGATGGGCCGCGAGACCTCCAGGCAGGCACGGGTTACCACATGGATACGCGGTTCGGAAGGATCTGCCTCGCGGAGCATGCGGTCCACGTTCTCCACCATGACAATGGTGCCGTCCACCATCATGCCGATGGCGATGGCCAGGCCCCCGAAAGACATCAGGTTCGCGGAAATTCCGAAATAGCGCATCCAGATCATGGCGAAGAGGATGGAAAAGGGGATCGAGAGGGCCGTGACGAGGCTCGGCCGGAGACTCCCGAGAAATACGACCAGGACGATGGCCACAAGCAAGATGCCCTGTATCAGGGCGGAGGTGACCGTGGCAACGCATGCGGCCACCAGGGTCTTCTGCTCGTAGTAGGGAACAAGCCGGATTCCTTTCGGCAGAATCTTGTTGATTTCCGCCATCTTCTCTTCGACGCGGCTGATGACCGTGGAGGAGTTCGACCCGAACAGCTTGATCACCTGCCCGGAGACGACTTCGCCCATGCCGTTGCGTGTCTGGACGCCCCTGCGGATCGCCCCGCCGATGCGCACATCGGCAAGCTGCTTGAGAAAGATCGGCGTTCCGTTTTCGGCCTTGATGACGATGTCCTCGATGTCTGCGATGCTTGAGGCGAGCCCCACCGAACGGACGATATATTCCTCAGCGTTCTTTTCGATGAACTGTGCTCCAACGTTGAGGTTGTTGGCCCGAATCTTCTCGATGACCTCGTTGACGGTCACGCCGTAACGCAGCAGGGCATTCGGGTCGATCACCACGTGGAACTGTTTTTCCCAGCCTCCGATACCGAGCACCTCGGTAACCCCGGGGACGGTCTGGAGATGAAACTTGACAAGCCAGTCCTGTATCGTTCGAAGCTCTTCCAGCGAGCGCTGACCGGTTTCATCCTCGAGGTAGTAGAAGAGCACCAGGCCCATCCCCGTGGATATGGGCCCCATCTGCGGATCGCCGAAGCCTTCGGGGATCTGTTCTCTCGCCTCCTGGAGCCGCTCGTTTACGAGTTGTCGAGCGAAGTAGATATCGATTCCGTCTTCGAAATAGACGTTCACCACCGAGAGACCGAAATTGGAGACGGACCGGATATTGCTTATGCCGGGAAGACCGTTCATGGCGGTCTCGACGGGATAGGTCACGTACTTTTCGATCTCCTCGGGCGCCAGGCCCTCTGTTTCCGTGAAGACCTGCACCAGATTCGGGGAGACGTCCGGGAAGGCGTCGATGGGAAGCTTCCGGTAGCTGTACCAGCCGGCGGCCATCACGAGGAGGGCGAGCACGATTACGAGGAGGCGGCTGTTCAGGGAGAGTTGAATCAATCTGGCGATCATGTGCAATCACTCCTGTGCAAGGTCCTCAATGATCGTCTCCATCCGCGAAGGCCTCTTTTTCGAGTTCCGACTTGAGCGTGAAGGCCCCGAAGGTCACGTAACGGTCTCCCGGTTCGAGGCCGGAGAGAACCTCCACGTGGGTTCCGTTGGTTCGGCCGATCTTGACGGGCCTCGGCTCAAATCCCTTTTCCGTTTCCACAAATACGCTCGGCCGGCCGTCTACCTGTTGGAGAGCGGTCTGGGGCGCAAGGACCCGCACCTCTATGGCATCCACCGTTACATTGCCGGAAACGAACAGGCCCGGCCGCCAGCTTCCGTCCGGGTTCGCCAGGACGACCCGGGCCGTGGCCGTCCGCGTCTTTTCGTCCAGAAGGGGACTCATGTAAGAAATCGTACCGGTCGCCTCGAGGCTTCCCTCCTTGGGAGAAATCGTCACCGGCTGTCCTACATGTACGAACGGCAGGTCCCTCTGGTAGACGCTCAGGTTCACCCACACGGAAGAAAGGTCGGCGATTACGAAGGCCTCAGAATCATTGTTCAGCTTCTCGCCCAGGGTGATGTGTTTGGCGATTACGGTTCCATCAAAGGGGGCGACGATCTCATACCGGGTATAGGAGACGTCCGGATGGCTCGGCAGATCGGCCAGGTACGTCTCGGAAAAGCCCAAGGCATGAAGTTTTTGTTCCGCCGACCGCAGGTTTACCTTCGCCTCGGCCAGCGCCTGCCTGGCCTGCAGGTATTCCTGTTCCGCGGAGATCTTCTGTTTCCACAAATCCTTTTCCCGCCGGAAAATCGACCGGGCCAGGGCGAGTCGCTCTTTCGCCGCAAGGTAGGTCGACTTCAAATCAGCCAGTTCCCGGCTCTCCAGAACGGCCATCAATTCACCGGTCCGGACGGGATCGCCGAGGTTCTTACGCACCTCGAGGACGACTCCGGACACGCGAGGCCCAAGGTGGGCGAGGCGATCAGGATTCACGACCACTTCACCGGGCAGCTCTAGATGCACCTTGAGCATTCCCGGTCCCGCGGTTCCGATCTTGACCCCGAATTCCTCCAATTCCTGGGTGCTCAATTCCACCCTTCTCCCCTCCACGTCGGGGTGCATGCCCTGCATTTCGCCCTCGGCATCTCCCCGCTCATCCACGACAGGTCTGTCTCGATTGCTGTCGCAGCCTCCCGATCCGAGCAGCAAGAAGGCCGCGAGGACTCCAATGAGCACCCCGGGGGTGGCCGTTTTTCCTCTCCCTGTCATGCCTTTTCTCCTCCTGTCCTCATTGCGCGGCAGGCTCGCCCCCCACCGGTTCTCCGGTCAGGCGCTCGAGATCAACAACTGCCTTGTGAAAACGATTCAGGGCATCTACATACCGGGCCTTGGCCTCGAAGAAGGTCCTCTGTGCGTCGAGCACATCGAGGTAGCCCAATTTCCCCTGCCGGAACGCCTCGCCGGCGGCCTCAAACACCCTTTGCGCCCCGGGGAGGACCTCGTCCCGGAGAGAGGTCGCTTCTGCATACGTTGCGGAAAGGGCCTGGTATCCCGCCGCAAGGAGGGCCCGGATTCGGGTAACGGCCGCCCTGCGCTCCACCTCCGCTTTGGACAATCGGTATCGCGCTTCGAGCAGATTGCCCTGGTTTCGGTCGAAGACGGGCATCGGAATGCTAAGGCCGACCACGAAGGCCGTATCGTTCGATTCACCCAGGTACCGCACCGCTCCGCTCAGGGTGGGATCCGGGATTCTTCCCGCCTTTTCCACAGCCACGGAGGCCTTCCGTCTCTCCAATTCGATCATCCAGCGGGCGATATCCGGATTGTTCGAAACGCGCTTCTCCATCACATCCAGAGTGGGAATGGCCGGCAGTACATAGAGGTTTCCAGTAACCTGTTCAAAGACCGGCGATGAACTGCCCCAGGTGGCGGACAGGGCGTTTCTGGCCGCTTCCAAGTCGCGCATCGAGCGCTCCAGGTCGATCCGGCTCGTCGACAGGGCGATCCGGGCCTTCGTCTGGTCTACGGGGGACACCTTCCCCGTCCTGACACGGGCTGAGACCGTTTGGACCATCTTCTCCGCCAGGTCAACCAGCTCCTTGTTCAGGGAAATGCGCTCCTGGGCGGCCAGTACGTCCGTAAATCTCCTCGCCGTCTCTGCAAATACGTCGATCCGCCGGGCCTCATAGTCCCAACCGGCAAGATCCCGTTCCAGGCTGGCCAGGCGCCTTCTCCGGGCACGTTTCCCGCCCAGCTCAACAAGCTGGCCGAGTCCGACCGTGGTCTCCGCCTCGTCGAGTCCGCCGTAGGTCCCGGTTCCCCCGAAATTTTCCGTCTGGAATTGAAACTCCGGGTTGGGAGGGAGACCGGCCTGCAGGGTGCGGGCCTCCCGGGCGCGGACTTCCCAGGAGAAGGCGGCCAGTTCCGGGTTGCGCAGGAGCGCCAGGGCAAGCGCATCGTGCAGGGTCAGGCTTCCGGCAGGCTGGTCCGACCCGAAGGATACCTCGGAAGGGGGGGAGGGCCTGTCCGGCGGGCGGTAGGCGGCGAATTCGGCGCCAAGGGGGCGCGGCTCGGGCCAGGCCACATCCGCCTGCGGCGCGGCACACCCGCTGCAGACCGCAATCAGTGCGACCCCGATCGTGGCCAGAAACCTAGGTTGCATAGGAAAACCTCCCGGCTTGGTTATTTGGAAAGGATTTATGTATATGATGCGGGCCTGAGGATCCAGGAATCCAGCCTTGGTTCTGGACTTGCGGAAATCGACGTTGAGTTTCTTTTTCTTTGGGTACGGCCTCCTCAAAGGATGTGTCGAGTACCTTGCTCAAATAGTAGCTCATCGTTTTTCTCCTTTACGCAATTCCGTTCTTGACCTTGATGGCCTTGACGATATCCATATAGATGTTCTTGTGGGTCACAGGCGCCAGCCCGGCCCTGAGCACATTACCCACTGTATCTCGCGTCATGTCGGGCCCGGCCGAGAAATAATTCATGACTTTCAGCATGGATGCCAGCAATGGGTTGCGTGACAAGACATGCTCGAACATGATGAGTTTCCCGCCGGGTTTGAGGATGCGCCGAACTTCCTTGAGTCCCTTCACAGGGTCGGGCACCGAGCAAAATACGCAGGAAGTCACGATGGAGTCGAAGGAAGAGACCGGGAAGGGAGAGTGCTCAATATCCGCCTGGATGAGGTGGACGGTTCCTCCGTGTGCTTGGGCCCTCTTTTTCGCCTTTTCCAGCATCTTCTTGCTGATATCTACCGCAAAAAGGTCGATATCGGGAGGCATGAGCAGAAGATCCGTACCCGTGCCTGCGCCCACGAACAAAACCCTCCCCCCGGCATGTGAAAAGGCCTGTCTCTTCGCATCCCTTTGACGTCGTTCCGATCCCCAGAGAAACACATCATAGACTGCCGCAAATCGATCCCAAAAAGCGGCCCTGCTTGCGCAATCTTTCTTCCCGGGACTCTTGTCCGTCAGCGTCAGGGAGTCGAGCGACTCCGCTCTCTTCGAGCGATAGTAGGCGTTCAGCAGGGAGAAGCAGAGCCATACGGTTGCTCCCGCCATGAGTCCTTCCTTGATCTTTACCGCCTTGCCGTCCGGATCCATAACGCCAAGCATCGCCGCGAGCATACCGGTCCACATTCCGTAAGGCATGGTTTCGAACATGCCGAGGGGAATCGAGGCGAGGACGGTCAGGGGGGTGGCAAGAATCATTCCGACGGCCATGGCCAGAACCATCCTGGGGAACATGGGAAGAGAGTGTCCCGGAAGTAACGGAACCATGGAGGCGACGAATACGCCCAACGATCCGACAAACAGCAAGTCACAGACCGTGTACAGGGCCGGATGGAATGATGCAGTTGAGGGATCCCGCCATCCTGAACGCTTGAATCTCGACATAATTTTCCTCCCTGATGCCCCTGTCGGCTCCGAGTTGGGCAGGAGGGGCGGATGGACGGCAGAATCGGCGGTGCCTCTGAGACAAAAGTCTCAGCAGGACCGCCGGATACTGCTCCTAGTCACGCGAGAAGGTCTTGCCTGGATTCGGGCTGAAGTCGTGGGCTGTGGGCT
>WFRX01000321.1 GCA_015486285.1 bacterium | reverse complement strand
TTCTCTCCCGTTCGAGGGAAGCGATCTCCCCTCGCAGCGCGTCTTCCTGAAGCCGGCAGACGTTGAGAAGCGCGTCGAAGCGAAAGGCCCCGGTACTCATGCCGCCTCCCCGGCCAGGTCGCCCAAGGCCTTTTCCGCTTCTGCGAGGGAGACGCTTTCCTCGATCTCCTGTTGAAGAAAGGACTCGATCGCAGGCCTCATCCGTATGGCCGTGTCGACTTCCGGATCACTGCCTTCTTTGTACGCCCCGATGGCAATCAGGTCGGAGGCTCGGCGGTAGGCGGCCATGAGGGCCTTCACGCGCCGTGCGGCCCTCCCGTGTTCCGGATCTACCACGTGCGGCATGACCCGGCTGACGCTGGTCAAGACGTCGATGGGCGGAAAATGTCCCTGGGAGGCCAGGTCCCGCGAGAGGACAATGTGGCCGTCGAGAATACTGCGTACCGTGTCCGCCACCGGATCGGACATGTCGTCGCCCTCGACCAGGATCGTATAGATTCCCGTAATGGAGCCTTCGCGAGCCAGGGTGCCCGGTCGTTCCAGAAAAACAGGGAGCATGGCAAACACCGACGGAGGGTATCCCTTGGTGGCCGGGGGCTCTCCCACGGCCAGCCCGATTTCCCGCTGGGCCATGGCAAACCGGGTGATCGAGTCCATCATGAAGAGCACCTTTTTCCCTTGGTCCCGGAAAGACTCCGCGATCGCCATGGCCACAAAGGCGCCGCGCTTCCGAAGCAGGGGGGGCTGGTCGGAGGTGGCAACGACCACCACCGATTTCTTCAGGCCTTCCGGTCCGAGAGCCCCCTTGATGAATTCGTTGACTTCCCTGCCTCTCTCCCCGATGAGGGCGATGACATTGACATCGGCCTCCGTGTTGCGGGCAATCATGCCGAGCAGGGTGCTTTTGCCAACGCCGCTGCCGGCGAAGATCCCCATCCGCTGCCCTTGTCCGCAGGTGAGCATCCCGTTCATGGCCCGCACGCCAAGGTCCAGGGGATTTCGGATCCTTTTGCGTTCGAGGGGATTCATCGGAGGCTGGTAGAGGGGGTAGGTCCCCTCCCCCTGAACGTCCCCCTTGCCGTCGATCGGACGGCCCAGTCCGTCGATCACCCTGCCCAGGAGGTCCGAGCCCGTTCGTACGGTGTTTTCCCCCGCTTCGACCCGGATCGGGCTGCCGGGCCCTACCCCGACGATCCCTTCGAGGGGCATGAGAAACAGCTTCCGATCCTGAAATCCGACCACCTCCGCATGGACGGTCTGATGGCCTTCCATGGACTGGATGCTCGCCTTTGCGCCGACCGGGGCCCAGACGCCCGTTCCTTCGATCAGGAGGCCGACCGCCTTGCGTACCTTGCCGAGGACGGGCAAGGGCTCTGTTCTTTCCAGTCTTTCTCTGTACACGGCCAGATTCATGGCCTTCGCAACGCCTCCTCGATCGCCTGGAGCGTCACCTCGATCCTGCCGTCTACCTCGCACTCATCCGATTCCAGGATGCAGCCTCCCTCCGAGACTTCGGGGTCTTCCTGGAGGGTAACCTTCCCGACCACCCCGTTCTGTTCTTTGAGAAGGGGGAGCACCTCCCGGATGGCCGCGAAATCGGCCGGGGCAACGCGGATCAGTAGTTTTTCGCTTTCCTTGAGCCTGCGGAGCCCCGCCTCCAGGATGGCGGTTTTTGCCGACTCGTCCGATCGTATTTCCGCATGGATTACCTTTTCGGCGATCCGGAAGACGAGGTCCAGGATCTCCTGTTCGAGTTTCGCGTAGAGTTCGGCCCGGGTCTTCTCGAGGCCGAAGATGAGCCCCTCGAGACGCTGCAAGACCCCGGCGGCCTTCTGCATGCCCGTTTCGAAGCCGGCCTTTTCCCCATCCTGGTATCCTGCCGTGTAGGCCTGTTCTTCCAGCTTGTCCAGATCGCGGATTCTCTGTTCTTCCTCCCCCTCCTGGGCGAGGACCCGATCGAAGCGGAAGGGTCGAACCCGGTCGTCTCCCTGGCGCGCCCGGCTAAACATAGACATCATCCCCGCCTTTCCCCGCGAGCGTAATCTTTCCTGCCTGCTCCAGGCCCTTGGCGACCGCCACCAGATCCTGCTGCGCCTGCTCCACCTCTTTGAGCCGGACAGGGCCCCGCATCTCCATCTCTTCCTTGATGATGCTCGCGGCGCGGGTGGACATATTGCTGAAGAACTTGTCCTGGACGGCCTGATCCGTCGCGCGCAGGGCGACAACCAGGACCTCGGTAGAGACCTCCTTCAGGATGGCCTGCAGGGTCCGGTCGTCGAGTTGTACAACATCCTCGAAGACGAACAGCTGTTCCTCGATCTGTTGATAAACGGGTTCCTCGATTCCCTTGATGTCTTCGAGGATCCTCTCTTCCCTTGTCCTCTCGGTCTTGTTGAGCACCTCGGCCGCGAACTTGAGGCCTCCCAGGTTCGTAATGGCCCCGGCCGAACTTCTGGCGACATGGGTTTTTACGGCTTCCTCGAGCTCATTGACGACATTGGGCTGGATCTCTTCCATGGTGGATATGCGGTAGACGATCTCGCCCTGGAGGTTTTCCGGAATGTAGCCCAGAACCTCGCTCGCCCGACCCGGGTCCAGAGAGGCCAGAACAAAGGCGATCACCTGCGGATGCTCCCGCTGCACGATGTTCGCAATCATCCTCGGTTCCATCAGGCGGATCGCCTCCAGGCCTTCTTCCGTCGTGCCAAGCAGAAAGGTGTCCATCATCTCCGAGGCCTTGGCGTCCCCATGGGCCTTGGCCAGCACCTTCTGCATGTAGTCTCCTCCGTCCAATCCGACGAGGGACTGATCCTGCAGCGCCTCCTGGAAATCCGAGGCCAGTTCCCGTACTTCTTCGCCGCTGACCCTGTCGAGCTTAACCATCGCGGCGGTGACCTTGTGGATCTCCGGCTGTCTCAAGTGCTTCAGAATGTCTCCGGCCAGATCCTCGCCGAGGGCCATCAGCAGGACGGCGGCCTTATCGATTCCGTTCATCTCACGCCTCTCGCAACCACATCTTGATGATGTTCGCAGCGCGTCCCGGGTCCTGCTGGACCAGTCGCACAAGCTTGTCCCGCTCCGTCATTTCCGGAATCGCCTTTTCGATTTGTTCGAGGCTGTCCGGAAGTTTTTTCTGAAACGCCTCGAGCTGCCGCCCTTCTTCGGAGAGCCTCGTCAGAAGGGGCCGGAGTACGGCGAATATCAGCAACAGGACTCCGAGGAGCATGCCTCCGTACTTGAGTATGGAGGGCAACAGATTCCGGAGCATTTCAAGCACACCCGGAGAGGGAATCTCTTCCGACCCTTGCACCAGGCTCTTGTCGAAGGGCGTGGAGACGACCTGCACCTGGTCTCCCCGCTTTTCGTTGAAACCGATGGCGCCCTTTACCAGGGAGATGAGGCGTGGAAGCTGCGATTCCTCGGCGTCCTTCTTCTGGTGCACAAGGACGGCTACGGAGAGCCGCTGTATGGCGCCGGGCGACTCCACAATGTGCTTGACCACCTTGTTGATCTCATAGTTCAGAACCTGCTCCTTCTTCTCGGAAGGTTGGCCCTGCACGGCCCCTGCGCCGCCCCCGCCGCCCGGCTGGTTGGCCTTCAGACCGGGCGTGCGGCCCGATACAGCCCCGCCGACCTTCTCGGTCTTCTTCTGTTCGCTCCGGACGACCACGGAGTCGGGGTCGTAGAGCTCCTCCTGTTGTTCCAATTTTCGGAAGTCCACGTCCGCCGATACCCGCACGACAGCATTGCCGGGCCCCACCACTTTTTCGAGCATCTGGGTCAGGCGCCCTTCGAGGCTGTTCTCGAGCTCGCGCTTATAGGCGATCTGGTAGGACGAAATGGCCTCGACACTGTCATCCTGCTCGTTCGCCCCGGTCAGCAGGTTGCCTTCGGTATCGATGACGGAGACATCCTCCGGATGGAGCCCTTCGATGCTTGCGCTGACGAGATGAACGATCGCCTTCACCTGGCCGGGATCCATACGACCGGAGCCCCGAATCTTGAGGATCACCGATGCCTTGGGCCTCGATTCCTCCGCCTGGAAGAAGGGGGAGGGATCCGGAATGGCGAGATGGATTCTCGCCCTCTCCACCTCGTCTATGCTCATGATGGTCCTGGCGAGTTCTCCTTCCAGGGCCCGGCGATAGTTGATCTTTTGCTGGAAGCGCGAGGTGTTCCAACTGTCCTTGTCGAACAGTTCGAAGCCGACCACGCCGTCGAGGGAGAGTCCCTCCGAGGCCATGGCCAGACGCAGTTCGTAGATCTGGTCCTTCGGCACCTCGATCGCCTTTCCGCCGATGGCCAGCCGGTAGGGAATGTGCCTATCCTGGAGTTTGGCCACCACCTGCGCCGAATCAGACTCGTCCAGATTTGCGTAGAGGATGCCGAAATCGGGACGGTTGACGATGAGCGAGAAAAGCGCAATGCCGCCCACCGCCGACACGACCAGGAAGAGCACGACGAACTTCTTCTGCGGCGTGAGGGACTGAAAGCCCTGGATGAGATCTTGTAGTTTCATAATCGCCTGCTATGCCTGCATCTTCATGATTTCCTGATAGGCCCGCACGATCCGGTTCCGGGCCTCCACCATCAGGCGAAACGACACGTCCGCCTTTTCCATGGCGATCATCGCCTGATGAACGTTTTCGACCTTGCCCACGGCAAGTTCACGGGCGGCCAGATCCGCCTTCTTTTGAAGGTGATCCACGTCCTCGATGCATGCCTTGAGATACTCCTTGAAGCCCGAGTTCCGGCGGGCCTGCCCGGCCTCCGGGAGGTCGAGCATCTGTTTCCCAAGCCCGATGTCCTTGATTTGGGTCATCTGTTCTACCTCCAGATCTCGAATGCTTTCTTGATCATTTCCTTTGAGGTGTTGAAGGTCGTCAAATTCGCCTCATAGGAACGGAATGCTTCCATGAGGTTGACCATCTCTTCGAAGCGCTCCACATTGGGAAATTCGACGAATCCGTCCTTGTCCGCGTCCGGGTGCCCGGGCATGTAGAGGCGCCGGAAGGGCCGCGGGTCCTCGACCACCCCGACGGTATTGACCCTGCGGAGGCCGTCGGCGCCCTCGAGCCCCCACTCGCCGTTTTCCTCCAGCGGGGCGGCGGCAAAGACGATGTCTTTCCGGCGGTAGGTCTGTCCCGTCACGGAGCGGGTCGAATCCACATTGGCCAGGTTAGATGCGATGAGGCGCATTCGCCTCATTTGAGCGTCCATGCCTGAAACACTGATCCGAAATCCATCGTACAGGCCCACGTCAGCCTCCCTGAATGGCGAGTTTGAGCGCCTTGAACTCACGGTTTACATGTTTCAGCAGCGCCTGGTACAGGTAGTTGTTTTCCACGAGGTGGGACATCTCCTGGGAGAGGTTCACCGTATTTCCATCCAGCCGTTCGGCCGTCCCCTTTACGATCATGACCGAAGAGGGCGGTCCGAAAAGGCCGGGAAGATGCCTTCGATCGGTCTGCCTCAAGGGCGGTTCGAACGCTGTGTCGATCTGCTCCATCACTTTCCGGAAATCCACGTCCTTTGCGTGGAAGCCCGGCGTGTCCCGGTTGACGATGTTCGAGGAGATGACACGGTGCCTTCTGACACACCAGTCCAGGGCCCGGGCGGCCCATGCGACGGAGTTGTCTTGGAGAAACTCACTCATTGGTCTGTGTCCTCATCCGGTTGCGGCCGAATCGACCCTTCCATTCTCAGGGAACCTTCGCCTCCAGGGTGATCATTTAGCAATCTCTGTACCATGTCGGTCTCTCCGGCCGGAGGGAGCCGAAACCGCCCGAAATCGCTCCTTTTACGAGGCAAGTCTTTCCCAGGCGGCAACTTTTTCCCCTGAAACATGGTCGTATTCCTTGAGCTTGTTCCGTAACGTGCGGACGCTGATCCCGAGGATCCTCGCCGTTCGAGTCCGGTTGCCGCCGGTCTGTTTGAGCGTCTCGAGGATGGCCTCCTTCTCCATCGCCCGAAGCCCCCGGACCGGCACGGCAGGGCTGTCGGCCTTGTCCGGCATCTCCTCCGGCCCCTGCCCGAGAAACAGGTCGCCCGCCTCGAGGACGCTGGGACGCGCAAGGACCACGGCCCGTTCGATAACATTTTTCAGCTCCCGCACGTTTCCTTTCCAGGATCGCGACGTGAGCGCCTCCAGGGCGCCCGGTGAAAACCTTTTCGGCGGCATGCCGAGACGCCCCGTCACCTCTCTGCCGAAGTGATCGACCAGCAGCGGGATGTCCTCCTTCCTGTCCCGCAACGGGGGCAGATGGATCGGTACGACGTTGATCCTGTAATAGAGGTCCTCCCGGAACCTCCCCGAGGAAACCTCGCCCTGCAGGTTCCGGTTCGTGGTGGCGATCAGGCGGAAATCGACCGAGACGGGCCGGTTCGAACCGAGCCGTTCCACCTCCTTCTCCTGCAGGACCCTGAGGAGCTTCGCCTGCAGAGAGGTCCTCATTTCCGCGATTTCGTCCAACAGCAGGCTGCTCTGATGGGCCATCTCGAACTTTCCGATCCGACGCTGCGAGGCGCCGGTGAAGGCCCCTTTCTCGTGTCCGAAGAGTTCGCTTTCCAGGAGCGTTTCGGGAATGGAGGCGCAGTTCACCGTTACCAGGGGGAGGGCATGCCTGGGGCTGTTCTTGTGGATGTACCGGGCGAGCAGTTCTTTCCCCGTTCCGCTTTCACCGGTGATGACAACGCTCACATCACTGCGCGCGACTCCCCGGGCCATTTCCAGGATTTCCAGCATCGCCGGGTTCTGCGTCACCAGGCCGGAATCCTCTTTCTGGAGCGATCCTTCTTCGGGCTGGGCAGAACCGACCTTCTCGAGCAGCACTTCCGCGGTGAAGGGCTTGAGGAGATAGTCCACCGCGCCTTCTTTGACCGCTTCTACGGCCTGGCTGACAGTGCCGAAGGCGGTAACCAGGAGGAACGGGAGCCTTGGGTTCCGCTTCCTGGCCTCACGCAAGAGGGTCATCCCGTCCATTGCCGGCATGCGAATGTCCGTGACCACCAGCCGGAGCCCTCCCTCGTCGATTCGTTCCAGGGCTTCTCTCCCGTTTCCGGCCGACACGGTGGCATACCCCTTTCTGTGCAGGGTATCCGCGATGGCCTTTCGCAAGTCCTCGTCGTCATCCACTACAAGGATCGGCCGTGTATCCATCCGTTGCTTCCTCCTGTTGGCATGGCAGCGACATCACGAAGCAGGATCCTCGCCCCACCCGGCTTTCCACTTCCACGATCCCTCCGTGACTTTCCACGATGTTGTTCACGATCGCCAGGCCAAGGCCCGTGCCTTGCGACTTGGTTGTGAAGAAAGGGTCGAAGATCCGGTCCAGTTCTTCTTCCGGTATGCCCTTTCCGTTGTCTTGAACAAAGATCTTCTGCACCGGGGCCCCTTGCCAGGTGTCCGCGGCCTCTTCCTGCTCGACCGTGCCGATTCGCAGGGACCCGCCGTGCTCCATCCCCTCGACGGCGTTGAGGATCAGGTTGAGCAATGCTTGCCGCAACAAGACGGGATCCCCCTGGATCCGACAGCCGCGATCCCCGTATTCCTCCTGAACCCGGATCGCCTTCCCGCGCAACAGGGGGGCGGCAAATTCGAGCGCTTCTCCCACCAGGCCCGTAACCTCGAGGTGCTCCCATCGGGGCGCGGTCCCTTTGGCGAATTGGAGAAGGTTGGAAAGGATCTGCGTTACCGTTCTCACCCCGGAGGCAAGACGGCCGGCGAGGGTATACAGGGGCTCGTTCCCTTCGAGTTCTTCCAGCAGAATGGCGGCGTTCAATTCCATGCTTCCCAGGGGATTCCGAATCTCATGCGCGATCCTCGCGCCCATCTCCCCCATGGAACTGAGCCTTTTCTGTCTCTCCGCCAGTGCCTTCCATCTCCGAATTTCGCTCACGTCCTCTATGAGGATGACCCACCCGCCGGGCGTCCCGGATCCGTTCAGCGAAGACACGGAGCAGCTGTAGACGGACCGGGCCTTCTTTCTCTCGATGGTCGCTCCCGGGCGGAGAGGCACCTCCGCGAGAATATCGCAGGCCGTGTACCTGACCCCGATCAGATCGCTGTCTTCACGGTCGAGGGCCTCTTTCGCCTTCTGGTTGACCAGGCGCACGCGCCCCCGGTCGTCCGTGACCAGGATGCCGACCGGGAGGTTCTGGAGGATCCCCTCCAGGAACCCCTCCAGGCGTTTCTGCTCCTGCAGAGAGGCTACGAGCCGCGCGTTCTTTTCGCGGAGCTCTTCTTTGAGGTCTTCGGCCCGTGCCTTGAGCCTTTCATAGGAGAGTTCCATCTTCCTGGAGACGGAAGTCAGCATGTGAAAGGCTTCTTTGAGCTCTGCAAGCTCAAAGGATTGACAACTAGCGTTCATGCCCTTCCCTTCTGAGTGCCTTGAAGAGGTCCCGGGTATCGAGAATCTGGGCGACCACATCCGTGTCCGAGTCCTTGGGCAGTTTTCCGAGTGCGGTGCGGGCTGCGGCGAGTTCGTCGAGGTGGGCGATACAGAGGACCTCCATCGGGTCGGCGCCCCCTTCCCCTCCGCCTTTGTCGCCGGCCGCGGCCATGCGAAAGTAGTTCCGGGCCTCCTTGAACCTTCCCAGCTGATAGTTGAGCCCTGCAAGGATGTAAAAGAGGTGCCGTCGTTCCGCGCCGGAAATCGTGGCGTCGACAAGAGCGCTCCGCAGATGTTGGATCGCCAGATCCCGCATCCCCATGGACGCCTCCACCTTGCCGAGGGCGATCAGCAGCGACGGGTCCCGTACCCGCCCCGCCCCCCGCAGATACTTCCGGGCCAGATCGAGACGATGGTTGCGTGCGTATACG
>WFRX01000320.1 GCA_015486285.1 bacterium | reverse complement strand
GGTTTCGGAACGATGCGTTGCACCCCGCAAAGTAGACCATTTCCGGCTTCTCGGATACCTTCGCATCGCCCGGCAGCCATTCACTTCTTCTGCTGTTATCGGCTCCGTACCGATTTCCGCTTTCCCGTATCTTGTCATTGATCGCCTTATGGACGGGAATCGGTGCCGCGCCCTTCTCCACGGCGCGTATCCGCAATGCCTCGAGGGTCATGTCGGTGTCGAGGTCCAGGTTCCGCTTGCACGCGGCCAGACAGGCCCCGCACAGGTTGCACCGATAGATGATCTCGATCGTTTTCGGGGTAAAATCCACCTCCCCGTTCAATATCCCGAGGGCTATCTTGTTCCTCCCCATACAGGAGTACGCATCGAACTTGTGGTGGTAAAGGCTCGGGCACCGCATGGAATACCGACTTCCCGAGCAGAAGATGTGGTCCACCCAGATGCATCCCCTGCAACCGGGGCAGCTCTCCGCGTCCCGACGATACTCTTCCAGCCTGAGATTCGAATTCTCGACCATCCTTCTTTCACCTCGTCAAAAGCACAGTGTGCCGGGGTTCATGACATGGTTCGGGTCCAGGATCTCCTTGGTCTTTTTCGCCAGCATGGCGTAACTGCCGGCCTTTTCGTAAACGAGGTCGGACACCAGCCTTCCGTAAGGCCGCGTAAAATGCGCCTCCAGGCTGAGCGCCACCCCGATCGACGCCGTGTAAACGCGCTCGACCGTTTCGATTTCTTCCCGATTGCCCGGGTCGTAGAAGAGGTTGAATTCCACGTGTGCGCCCGCCCCGAACTCGATGGGTTGAATGTACATGCCGATTTCCCGAGGGTCGTATCCTTCTTCCGCGGCAGTCCGGCTGACCGCATCGACGAAGACCGGCGCCCTTTCCAGGGTCGTAATGAAAAAGAGGTCCTGGCAGGCGCCCTTGCCTCTCTCCTTCCAGTAGGTTCGATCCGCGGGCCACGGATTTCTCAGGAGCCCCGGCAGCGACCGGGTGGAGCCGTACCCGGGAATGACGTCCAGGATCTCGGCAAAGGGGAATACATGGTTGCGGGCTTCGAGCAAGGCCTCCTTCTCATAGGCGATCTTGTCCTCGGGGAAGTATTTCGCGCCGCTCAGGATCATGAGGAGAGACCAGGGGGGAAGCCTTCTCTCCAGCCTGCCGAAATCGCCCGCCGTGTCCTTTGCCAGTATCGAAGCCAGATCGACGCTGTTCACCGCAAAGCACTCGTGGCCGATCCGCTTTCTTTGAATGGCGTACATTGCCTCGACGACATCTTCGCTGTTTTCAAAGCCGATGAAATAGGACTTGTTCACCGTCGGGAGGCGCTCGGTCTTGATGTTGGCCCACAGGGCCGTTCCCATGGTTCCCTGCGCGCCCTGCATCAACCGCATGGCGTCGATCGGCCCGGGCCCATAGGGATAACATCCTTCCGCGAAGTTGCCCTCCTTGCCGTAGTCGACCGTGGCCGCCGATCCCGTCCGGAACAGTTCGCCTGTAGGCCAGATGATCTGCATGGACAGGATGAGCTCTCCGTACTCGAACATGGGGATCAACGAAGGGTCCCGTTCCAGGCAGCTGACCAGCACGGAGCTGTCCCCGTACGGAAGCAGCGGCATGATCGTGCGCATCTGCTCTTTTCTCAGCTCTTCGGTCAGCTCCGCCCAGGTTACGCCGGGCTCAACCGTCACCTTCCGGTTGCGGTTGTCGATCTTCGTGATCCTCTTCATCCCGCTCAGATCCAGAAGGATCCCGCCGAGGTTGGGTCCGGTTTCCCTGAAATGAACGCCCGAACTCGAGGGCTTGACCGGCACCTTCTTCTCATTCGCGAATTGAATGACCCGCTGGGCCTGCTCCATGCTCCGGACCGAAACGGCGACGTTCGGCGGCACGGCCGGCCGGAGGGAATGCTTCACGGTGTACGACGCCAGTGCGCCCGGATCGTCCGTAACGGCTTCCGCGCCCGCTATCCCGATCAATTCTTCCTTCAGGTTCACGCCTTATCCTCCCTGTTCCGCCTTCCGAATCACGATCGGCTTCCCCCGCGCAAGGCCTTTCGATTCACCTTGCCGGTCGCTGTTCGCGGCAGCCCCTCCACGAAATCGTACAAGCGGGGCCGCTGGTAATCCGCAAGTTCGCTCTCTTTCATGAAACGGTCGAGATCCTCGCTTGTCAGGGCAGGCCCCCTGGAGACCACGAAGGCCTTGACCCGCTGGCCCCACTCCTCGTCCGGGACCCCGACGACCGCCACTTCCGCCACTTCCGGATGGGCGAGCAGGACCTCCTCCACCCGGGCCGGCATGATGTTGATGCCGCCCGAGATGATCATGTCGTCCACCCGACCTTCCAGGTAGAGATATCCCTCTTCATCGAGGCGGCCCATGTCGCCGGAATGCCACCACGTGTCCGATCCGTCCGGCTCGAAGATCCGCCGCGCGGTCGCGGGGTCGTTCCAGACCAGATTCGCCACCGAGGGGCCCCGGATGATCACCTCTCCGCACTGCCCGCGGGCCAGTTCGTCACGCCGCGTCCCGCCCGGTTCGATGATCCGGATATCCGCGTTCAGCATCGGCTTGCCCACACTGGCCAGCTTCTCGCCGACCATATCCTCCTCGAAGGCGACCGCCCCGGCGGAAGCGCCCAGTTCGGTGGTGCCGTAGATCTGCATCAGGTGGGGGCTGATACCCTTCTGGATCCGCTGCAGGGTGGTCGGATCCATGACCTCGCCCGCAAAGGCGGCCAGCCGGATCGACCCGAGGTCGTACGCGCCGCTGTCCGCCCCCTGGGCGAACAGCATCCGCCACATGGTGGGCACCAGGAAGGCGACCGTGGCCCTTTCGGCCTGGACCGCCTCCAGGTATGCCTTGGGGTCCCACTTCGACCGGAACACGAGCTTGGCGCCCACATTGAAAAAGGGGAGGCTCGCGTTGTACCAGGCGACGAAAGAGGTGGTGAAGATGTTCAGCAGGGCATCGGAGGGTTTGAGCCCGTTGTAGTTGTAAATCCCGCCCCTGGCCCCGTGGGTCAGGGTGCTGTTCGTGTGCACGATCCCCTTCGGGATTCCGGTGGTTCCCGAGGAAAGCACAATGGCCGCGGGATCCGACTCGTACACCGGCATGGGTTCGAAATCTATAGGGTAATCCTTCAGATCCCCGGGGATCTCGGCCGCCGGCTGCAGCGCAACGGCATCTTCGGCCGCCACGGAGGACCTCGCCCGAACCACCCCCGTCACCACGGGACAAAGGTCCACGAGTTCGGCGGCCTTGGCCTCCATGGCCGCATCGTAGACCAGCACCCTGGGCGAAAGCCGGTCGACCATGGGCGACAGGGCCTTGGCCGTCTCCCGGACGTGCAGCGCGGCGGGCAGCGCGCCCAGCTCGAAGGCGGCGAAAAGGGCGATACAGTGAACCGTGCTCGGATAGAGCATCAGGGCGACCCGGTCGCCCTTCCGCACGCCGAGCCCGTGGTACAGGGCGGCGCACCGCCGCACGCCTTCGAGCAGTTCCCTGTATGTGTAGCGCGTCGTTTCGTCCACCGCCGCCTCATGGTCGGGAAACCATCGGACCGCCCGGTGGAACATTTCCCTTACCGTAATCTGGTCGCTTTCTCTCACCTTGGTGTTCCTTCATCGATGGTTGATCGGGGAGGCTTCCGCCCCAGCTCTGTATGGGCGCGCACAAATTCCTGCGCGGAGCTGGAGCTCAGAACGGACAGTTCCCCCGCAAGGGCGACTCCCGCCGCGATCTCCGCAAACTTTCGCGCCTTGCCGGTCCCCTCGCACCCGAGGATCTGAAGACACTCTCTCTGTGTAGGCAGGCCGCATCCCCCTCCCACTGTTCCGACGACCAGGCAGGGGATCTGAATCGTCACATGCAGACCTCCGCCCGCCAGCTCGGAAGGGAGCAGGTACCCGTACGTCGCCTCGGGAAGATAGCCGATGTCCTGTCCGCAGGCAATGAAGAGCGCCGCCAGGCCGTTCGCAAACATGCACTGGTGTCCGTGCGTCCCCGTAACGGACCAGTACTCCTCGACCGCTCGGTAGAGACGCATCCAGTCGGCGGCGGTGGTATGAAAAATCTCCTCCAGGATCTCCGCCGTCAAACGCACCTCCGCCGTCACATGCTTTCCAAAGCCCCGCATGGCCCGGGACGCGACAGCCTTCTTGCCCATGTCCACGAGATGGCACTGGGCCGGAGTCATGCCCGGCGCATGGGCCGTGATCCAGCCGGCGGCCGCGTGGGCCGCGAGAACGGACATGTTGGCGCCCATGGCGTCGCCCGTACTCATCTCGAATTCGACAACCACGCCCTGGGCCACGCTCCTGACCCCCATGCCGTGGAATCGGCCGTGCCGGGTTGTCGCCTCCATGGCCTGTGCGATTTCCCCGCGATGCTCTTCGCACCACCGGGCGAAGCGCATCCCGTCCTCCAGGCCCGGAATCCGGAACAGGTAGGGCACCATGAAAAAGTCGGATTGAATCCGCGTGCGACACCCGCCCGCCTCCGAGATCGCCTTCATGCCGCGGCTGTAAGAAGCGACAAGGGTTCCCTCGGTCGTCGCCAGGGGGACGATGAAGTCCCCTTTTGCAAATTCCCCGTTGATTCGGATCGGTCCGGCGAGTCCCACCGGGACCTGTGCCACCCCGATGAAGTTTTCGATATTCCCGGCCGTACAGGCGGGGTCAAAGGCATAGTGCGCGGTGTGGGCGGGCTCGACCCCCAACCCCCTCACAACGGACAGTCGTCTTCCGATGACGTCCCCGGATGTATTGTCTTTCTCCCGTGGAACCCGCATTACGCCTTGAGCCCCGCGTCGTAGCCTTCATGAACGGCGCTGAACACCCTTCGCGGCGCCCTGCAGTCTCCGGCGATGAAATCCTTCTCCACCCCCAGCCTCTCGGCAAGCCCCCGGTTTCTCCTCACCGTGGCGATCACCACGGTGTCCACATCGAAGGCCTTCTCCTCCCCCTTATGGGTCACCACGACGCCGGTGTCCGTGATTCGCTCCAGTTCCGCATTTCTCAAGGCGTTCAAACCGATCATCCGAAAGCGAATCTTGTACCCGATGATAATGGTCGGCGAGATCCCCCTGCCCCATTTCGGAAGGTCGGTGAGAAGGGTGACTTCCTTGCCCCGGGCGGCCAACTTGTCGGCCGTGTAGACGGCGAAATGCCTTCCTCCCCAGACCGCCACCCTCCGGCCCACATCCGCCTTCTCCGCAAGCACGTCAAAGACGGAGACCACATTCTTCCCATGGACCCCAGGAACATCCGGCACGTCGAGGACCGGCCCGGTCGCAATGATCACCCGGTCCGGTCCCTCCCGCTCCACCAGTTCCGCCGTCACTTCCCTGCCCAGCACGACCTTCACCCCGGCCTTCTTCACCTGGGTGACGAAGTATTTCGCCACATCGGCCCACTCCTCCCAGTTCGGTGTGGTGGCGAGCAGGTTCAACTGCCCACCCAGCCGGTCGCCCTTCTCGTAAAGGGTGACCTCATGCCCCCGCAGGGCCGCCACCCGGGCCGCCTCCATCCCGGCCGGACCCCCGCCGGCCACCAGGACCTTCCGCTTCACCGGGGCCGGTTTGATGAGCAGGGATTCGTCGCCCTCCTTGCCGAACCGCGGGTTCATGGTGCACGCCTGCGCCGACTCGGCAGGCACAAAACAGCCGTAGTTGCATGCCACGCACAGGGCGATATCCTCGGGCCGACCCTCCTCCAGCTTCCTCGGGATGTACGGGTCCGCCATCAAGGGCCGCATCATCTCCCAGAAATCGATGATGCCCTCGGCAATCGCCTTCTCGGCCACCTCCGCCCGGCTCATTCGGTAGGCCATCATGATCGGGACCTTCACGCCGGCCTTCTTCCAGTTCTCCGCAAGGTAGAGCCAGTGGCCCGGTTTGATGTCGGACGTAATGGCCGGCAGGTCCGATTCATACATGCCCACCGTGGCGCTCAACGCATCTACCCCGGCCTCCTGGCACATCAAAGCAATCCGGGTGTATTCCTCCTCGGGGGAACCGCCGTTCTTGAGGTCCGTCGCATTCAGGCGGAGCAGAATCGGATAATCCGGACCCACCGCCGCCCTCACCGCTTCGATGATCTCCAGACAGACCCTGGCCCGGTTCTCCACGGAACCACCGTATTCGTCCGTCCGCTTGTTGCTCCAGGCGCACAGGAAGCTGTGGATGAAGTATCCGTTGATCCCGCAGATGTCCACGGCCTCGAAGCCCGCCTCTTTGCCCCTTCGCGCGGCCTCGCCGTGCAGCCTGACGATTTCCCTGATCTCTTCCCGGCTGATCTCCCTGCAGGGCTCGAAGCGGGGGATCATCGGCTCCATGGCGGTCGGGCCGACCGGCATCTCGTCGAGGCCCGCGTATTTCGGATGGGCCAGCCTGCCCACGTGCATGATCTGGCACATGGCCATCGCCCCGTGATCCTTGATCGCCGTCGCCAACCTTCTCAACCCGGGGATGTTCTCATCGCGGTCCATGGCCATCTGGCGCGGGTAACCCTTTCCCAGGGGCTGCACATAGCCTCCCTGGGCGGTTACGATGCCGGCGCCCCCTTTCGCCTTCTCCACCAGGTAGTTGATTTCCCGCTCGGTGACCTCACCGGTTTCCGGGTCGCACATATTGGTGATTTGCGGGGCGAACCGGATCCGGTTCTTGGTGGTGATCTGCCCGATCCTGCCCGGCTGCAGTAAATGTTCGAACACGAGCCCCTCCTTTGTCCCCTTCATCGCACCACGCTCGCCCCCCCCACACGCGAGCTACTTGCCCAGGTACTTAAGCACGCTTTCGCCCGCAATGCGCCCTGAATTGACCGCGAAAGCGAGCGTGAGGCCAAGGGTGTGCGATGCGTCGTAGGTGTCCCCATACATGCCCCCGGCCACGTTCCCGGCCGCATACAGCCCCGGGATCACGTCCAGCCCCGTTTCGCTGTCCGCCCGGATCACCTCGGTCTTGTGGTTGATCTTGATTCCTCCGAGGGTGCCCACATGTGTCGGATGTCCCTTGATCGCATAGAAGGGAGGGGTCCTCACCGGCTTGAGGTATGCGGGGTGCTTTGCAAACAGATCATCATGGCCCTTGTCGCAATACGCGTTGTACTCTTCCACATTGGCCTTCAAAGTCGCAAGGTCCATCCCGGTCTTCGCCGCCAGTTCCTCGAGCGTATCGCAAACCCAGGCCTCGTCCTTATCGATACTGGCCTGCATCGCATCCACGACACTCGGTATCTTCGTGCCCTTCGGGGCGAACACCCCGAGCCCCACGTCAATGCCCTCTTCCTCCATGTATTTTCTGTAGGCATCATCAAAGACATTGAAAAGGACCTGGCCCGGCTGTTTCGACATGGCATTGCCGATGTGCGCAAAGGAAAATTCGGATTCATTGAAGAATCGCTCGCCGTTCGCGTTCACCCAGAAGGTGGGCTGCTTCAGAATGGCTGTAATATGCTTGTCGAACTGGCTCTTTTTCGGGGCCTCCTTCAACACCTCCTTCTTCTTCATCACCCCGGCGAGGCCGCGCTGGACCACATGCATCCCCTCCTTCGCGGCACCGGCCTCCCAGGCCATGAGGATCCCGTCCCCTTCCTTTCCCACCTGCCCGAAGGCCATCCTGATCGTAGGCTCGCCGGCCTGGGTGTATTTCCTCATCATCTCTTCATTGTTCGCAAACCCGCCGGATGCGATCACCACCGCCTTCCCGCCGTATTCCACCCTGTTCCCGTCCTTGTCCTCCGCAACCACCCCGACCACACGCCCTTCGCGCAGGATGAGCTTCCTCGCCCGTGTCCTGAAATGGATTTCGACCCCGAGTTCCTTCGCGGTCTTTTCCAGGGCCTTGGTAATGCTTTTCCCTTCACGCTTCATGGTGTGCCAGGTTCTCGGCGCACCCGGGTAGAGTTCCGCGGGCTGGATGAATTCCGTGCCCCTCTCATCGAGCCAGTGGATCGTATCCGCGGCCTTGTCGAAAATGGCCCTTACCAGACGGGCATTGGCCAGGTAGTGCGTGTAGTACATATGCTGGAGAAAGGCCTCATCGATAGAGATATCGATACCGAGCGCCTTCTGGAATTTACTCCCGATCGCAAAAATTCCCTTTGCAAAGACCGTTGCCCCTCCGGTCACACGCAGACGATCCAACACCACGACGCTCGCCCCTCCTTCGGCGGCGGTCACCGCAGCCGCCAGTCCCGCTCCTCCGGCCCCGACAACGACTAGATCCCACTCCATATTCGTACCTCCAGCATAGGTTTCAGGTAGGCCTTACTGAACGCAGGCGAGGATCGGAACCCACCCTGCACAAAAGAAATCATTTTCTCTGTCACAGTAACGAAGCCGACCGCGCAAGTTGTCACTAGCGCGTAAAAACAATGTAAAAAAAGTGCAAACCACTCTCTCCCATTCGACAACGCAGAGGCGGGCCCTCCGTCTAAGAGCCTGCAGCCTGCACGGTCGTATCATAGTCCCAGTATGCGCGAAGGTTCTTGATCCTGCCCTGTTCGTCCACATGGTACACGAAGACGCCTTTTGCCTCGATCCGGGTCCCATCCGGCATCTCATTGAAGATGGACCCCACGTTTGCCACAGCCCTGTCGCCTGCGGGCCAGGATTCCCGCATGGCAAACTCGATACGGCCGGGCGCAATCATGGTGTCCCAGAATGCCGCAATGGCTTCCCTGCCGCGGTGGCCCTTGCCCTCGGGGTCGAGGGGCGAGGCCCCTACGGGGTCTTCCACACAGGCATCGTCGGCAAAATTCTCCAGCCACCCTTCCCTGTTCTTTTCCCTGACGGCATCCATGGACCGTCTCGCGGCGAGCTGTGCTGAGGTTTCCTTTATGGTCATGGTTCCTCCATAGGATTCCTGTCATCCCTAGCGTTTGTCCGCCTCCGTCCACGCACGAGGGGCTCTCAGGTATCCTATCAAACCCCGTGCGCCGGCCGCAACTTCTGTTTCGAAGGAAATCCTTCCCACTACTGCTCATGGTCTCCCGATTCCAGTAATGCCCTCTCCACTCTCTTGACAGTGTACGATGGCCTTCTCTATTGTTTCCCGCGCAAGGGCAACCATCTTTAAACAGATCTGATCAGGAGGGAGGATCCGATGAGGAGGAAACGCGTGTTTCTCACAGGGGCGACAGGGACCATGGGAGGGTCCGCACTCAAGCACCTGCTCGAGAGAGGCACCTGCGACATCGTGACGCTCGTCAGACCCTCTGAGAAGAACAAGGAGGCCATGCAGGCGGTTGCCGGGGAGGACGCACTCGAAATCGTTTGGGGAGACCTCACAGAGTATACAGATGTTCTCCGGTGCGTCACCGGTGCCGACATCGTCCTCCACCCCGCCGCCTTCATCGCCCCTGCCGCGGACCATGCCCCGGAAACCGCCTGGAAGATCAACGTGGGATCCGCCGAACATATCGTTCGGGCGATCAAGGCCCAGCCTGACCCGGATACGGTCAGGCTCCTCAACATCGGAACGGTTGCCGAGACCGGGGACAGGCTCCCTCCGATCCATGTCGGCAGGACGGGCGATCCGCTCAAGCCCAGTATCTTCGACATGTACGCCTGCTCCAAGATCGCGGCGGAGCGCATTGTCGCGGAGTCGGGCCTCAAGTACTGGGCATCCTGCCGGCAGACCTACATCGCGACTGCGAACCTGATTCAGGACCCGATCATGTTTCATCAGCCGATCAACACCTGTATCGAGCTCTGCACCGAGCATGACGCCGGCCTCCTGCTGGCGAATGCCTGTGAAGACGACCTCCCCGAGGCCTTCTGGCGCCGCTTCTACAACATCGGCGGAGGCGAGAGCTGCCGCTTCGTCTACCTGGAATACCTGGAGCGGAATATGAGTTTGTTCGGTATCGACGCTCGAAAGGTCATGGAACGGCGATGGTTCGCCCTGAGAAATTTTCACTGCCACTGGTTCGAGGACTCCGGCGTGCTGGACGAATACCTGCACTACCAGACCGAAAGCTACGCGGACCACCAGCGACACATCCAGGCAGCCATCCCGGCCGACGCGGGAAACGGCGCCGGAGCAATATCCCACGAAGACATCAAGAAGGCTGTCATGGAGCCCCTCGCCACGGCGACGCCGGACAGCACCCTGTACTGGATCAACAACAACATGGAGATGCGGATCACCGCATTCTTCAAGAGCAAGGAGGACTGGGCGAAGATCCCCGATTGGGACGTAGACATGCCTGAAGATCCGCGAGGCATCCGGCCCGTCCGTCTCGACCATGGTTACGATGAGGACAAGCCGCCCGAATCCCTTGACCTCAGCGACATGCAGGCCGCCGCTGCGTTCCGCGGAGGCTCCTGCCTGACGAAGGCCATGTCCCCGGGGGACCTTTTCACCCCGCTCAAATGGAAATGCGCCTTTGGCCACGAATTCGAGGCGACGCCTAACCTGGTTCTCAGAGGCGGTCACTGGTGCCCTCACTGCGCCCCTCCCGGCTGGAACTATGATGAGGAGGCCAGGCGAAACCCCTTCTTCGCGCAGGTCTGGTACCCGAACCACGACCGGCAGGAGTCCCATTTCTATCCCGCCGACTGCTGGAAGGACATCCTCCAACGCTAGCCGGAGGATTCGGGGAGATCGCGCTCCGTAACCTTTTCCCACAGGAATGAATCTTTACTGTCAGAAAACCGAAGAAAGCCGGGTATTGACGGCCTGACAGATAAAGGCGGTGGGAAATGATGAAACGGCGCGAAACCCACCATCAAATTAGATCTCGAGCGAGGGACGTACGGTGTCAGAGGCCCATTCCGATCTTCCTGCTCATCCTCTCCCTGGGGGTTGGGCTCATTGCGTCAGGGGGCTGTGTGGCGGTTCCGGCCGCGATGATGGCTTCGGCCGCGGTCAATACCGCCGGCGTAGTCGCGCAGAGCGAGTACCACATCCTCAATCCGGATCTTGAACATTCAGCAATCGCCCAGAGCGAGGCTCAAGGCGGCGCTCGTCAATCGGAAGTTTGTCAGCGGCAGACGCAGACCTTGCAAGCGGACCAGGGGAGGACCCCTGACCGGCAGGAAATGAAAAAGCCCTCTACCCCTGCCCCCGATAAGCCTCCGGCATAAGAGGGCGGGACGAGACACCATCACATGCAGGCAGGCTGTTTGATCCTGGCCATGAAGCCTTGCCAGGCCGTTGAAACCCTGGCTCTTGGCGGATGGCGGGCTCAGGCGGGTACAGCGTCCAGGGCCGCGATGTAGCCGAAGGTCATGGATGGCCCGATCGTGGAACCGGCGCCCGGGTAGGTTCGTCCCATCACGGAAGCGGAGCAATTGCCGATGGCGTACAGCCCCGGGATCACCTTGCCCGCCTCGTTCAGCACCCTCGCATGGGCGTCGGTCTTGAGCCCCCCCTTCGTCCCCAGGTCCCCGGCCTCAATCTCGAGGCCGTAGAAGGGAGGCGTCTCGATCGGCGCCAGACAGGGGTTCGGCTTCACGTTTGCATCCCCGTAGTAACGATCGTAAAGGCTGTCTCCCTTGTGGAAATCCAGGTCCTTTCCGGTCCGTGCATACTCGTTCATTTTGCGGACCGTCGCCTCGAGCCCTGCCGGATCGACTCCCAACTGTTCCGCGAGGCCGGCCAGGGTATCGGCCTTCATCAGGTAGCCCTGTTTGAGTTCCTTCGGCAGCATCCAGTCGGGTTGTTGAGAACTCTGGAGGAAGGGCCCGCACGGGTATTTCCTGCGATAGACCGCATCGAACACCATAAACGCGGGAACGCAGGGCGCCTCCGGCTTGTGGCTCCGGTACATGGCATTCACGATGTCGATGTAGGGCGCCGCCTCGTCAACGAATCTTTCGCCCAGCGCGTTGACGAACACGCACCCCGGCAGGCTCTTCTCCACCACGAGCATCCGGGCCCGGTCCTCGCCGGGCACGACCGTGGTGGGGCCCCACCACGCGTCGTCCATCAGCTCGAGGGCGGCCCCCGCTTCCAGGCCCATACGGATCGGGTCCCCCGTGTTGCACGGGCTGCCGCAGGTCCATTCCGCCCGGGTCGGGTTCGGCAGGTACTGCTTTCGCATTTCATCATTGCTTTCGAATCCCCCCGCCCCGAGGACCACGCCCTTCTCAGCGCGAATGCGGACCGTTTCGCCGTCCCTTACCGCCGCCACGCCGATCACCCGTCCCTGCTCCAGGATCAGCTCCCGTGCGCGCGTCTTCAGCCACAACGGAACATCCCGCTCCATCAGGGAGAGGCGCAGCATCCCGATCAGGGCATTTCCGAGGGCCAGATTGCGGTCGCGTTTCGATTTCAGCCGTCCTCCGATATCCATCCAGTAGCCCGCCATCAGCCTGAACGTGAGCCGCCCCCACCCCGGCGACCGGCAAAGCAGGACGTGTCCCTGCTTGGCGGTCATGGCCACCCGCTTCATGATCAGGGTCTGCAAGGCCGGCTCCCGCATCCGATAGAATGTATCGCCCAGGAGGCGGGCGTCGAAGTTGACGGGCTCGATCGTGCGGGCGCCCGGCTTTCCGCCCGGGACCTCGGGGTAATAGTCCGCATACTCGGGCAGGGCCTGCAACTCGAGCCTCGAGCGCTCGCATAACCACTCGACCATTTCCGCCCCGTACCGCACGTAGGCCCGCAGCCGGTCCTCCGGCACATCGCCCCTTGTGATTCTCCTCATATACTCGAGCGACTCTTCCGGCGTATCCTCCACGCCCGCGTCTTTCATCAGATGGTTGTTCGGAATCCAGAGGGCGCCGCCGCTCATCGCAGTAGAGCCGCCGTAGTACTCGTCTTTCTCGATCAGGAGCGTCGAGGCCCCCCGGTCATGGGCGCACAGAGCGGCCGTCATGGCGCCCCCGCCCGATCCCACGACCAGAACATCCACCGTGTAATCCCAGGTTGTGGTCGGCTGGCTATCGCTCATCTGTGGTAACCTCCGAAAGGACACAAAAGTTTGCACTCTTGCCGGTTCATTCGGGGGGGGCCGCCGCGTGGCGGCCCGCACGGCGGCCGGCGAACACGCAGTCGGCGATGGACAATCCGCTCACATAGAAATGAGACGGAATGCCGACCGCCGTCCGCCCGGCGGCGTACAGCCCCCTGATCGCCGACCCGTCCGACCGCTTCACCAGGCCGGTCCTTTCGTCCACGACCAGGCCCCCGAAGGTAATCATCGGACAGGGGAACCATTGGCTGTCCGCCGAGACGTCCATCGCATAGTAAGGCCCTTCCTCCAGGGTCTGCATGTACGTGACCGGTTTTCCGAAAGGGTCCTCCCTCTTCCCCAGGGCCGCCTCATTGTACGTGTCGACGGTGGCCCTGAGGATCTGGGGGTCCATGCCGCAGGCCCGGGCGAGGTCCTCCACGGTCTTCCCCTTCTTCGCATTGAAGAACATATTGCTCGCCGCCGCCATCAACTGAAAGGGCATGACCTTCCCGGGCATGATCTCCTTCAAGGCCTGCCGGTAAAGGGCGCGGTTGATGACGAGGATCGCCCTGCCCCCTTGTTCCTCGCACATCCGCTCCCCGAGCAAGGCGCCGTAGACCGTTTCGTCGCAGTAGCGCTCACCCCGGCCGTTCACAATGATCCCCTTCGCCCAGGCCGGGGGCGGATTGATGAAGCGCCAGGCCGACACGCGTCCCATCCTGTCTGCCACCCCGCCCACACTCTCCCCGAGTCGAATGCCGCTCCCATCATCCCCGGCCGTGCCGAGGGGAAGCCCGCCCCTGTATTTCGGGGCGTAATGGTTCATCATGTTTCTGTTGAGGACGAACCCCCCCGCAGCAAGAACCACCCCGCGCCGCGCTCGAATCATGCAGGGCTTCGCCCTTTTTCGCTCGAGCCCCTCCGCCATGGACCGCAGCCGCCGCCCGAGCCTCGGTACGAAGCGGTACAGCTTTGTGTCGCCGGCGGCGAACACCCGGTGCAGCAGCGCCCAGATCGTCCCCCGGGGGACTTCCCGGCATTCCAGTCCCAGGATACCGCCTTCCGGGTCCACGACCATGCGCACGGCCTTCGTCTGCGTCCGGAGGGAAACGCCCTTGCGCAGCGCAGAGGCCTTCAAGGGACCGTAAAAGGCAGGCCCGGCAACCGCCTTCATTCCTTTCTTTCCGTTGGCGACGTGGCCCCGGGGTGCGGGCCGCGCGTGCCTTCTATAGGCCTCGACCGTCTCATTCCCCGAGTAGTACAGGCGATATCGGTTCGTCGGATACGAGGTCTTGTACGGGCAAAGGCTTCCCTCGAAAGGAACGCCCTGGGCTTCCAGCCACGCCAGGTTTTCCGTGCTTCGATCACAAAATTCCTTCAACGTATCGTCCCGGACACACCCCTGCGTCTCCATGGAGAGATACTTGAACATCTCCTCCGGTGTGTCCTCCACGCCCGCCGCCTTCTGATGGGACGTACCGCCGCCCGCGTAGAACACGCCGCCGCTCTCCACCGTCGCGCCCCCTCCCATGAAGCGGTCGACCACCAGAACCTCCGCGCCGTTGTCGGCGGCCTCGATCGCCGCACAGGCGCCGGCTCCGCCGAATCCGACGACGACCACGTCCGCCTCCTCATCCCACTGGATCGACCCCGGAGCATTCGCTTCCAGAGGGGCCTCCACATCCGAATACCAGGTCGGGTCGGCGGGAAGAGTCATTGGTTTCCCCGATCGAGTGTATCGAAAAACAAGGAAGACATCCCCTCTCAGGAGAAAGGGATGCCCAGCTTCGCAAGATTCTCCCGTACGCGCTCGTAGTCGGCCGTCAGCGCCGGCTTCGGCTCGACGGTCTCCAAGTCGTATGCATCGGGGAAGGCCCTTGGACCGGAGGTCTCCTTGACCTTCCGGGCGGTCACCTCCAGAATCGCCTTCAGGAGTTCGTTGGCCTTGCCCCTGTCCATGCCGGCAACCGCATTGAGGATTTCTCCGACCAGCCGGGCCTCCAGTCCGGAATGACCGGCGATCCAGGCGTAGCTGAATCCGCTCGCCGTGTTCGACACCGCCATCGCCGCCGCCTGATACATGCCCGCCTCGGTTCTCCACACCTGCTCCATACCGCCGCACACGCCGGCGATGGGCACACGGATGTTGCGCTCCGACGCACGGGCAGCCCCGCTGAAGGCCCACTGCGTCTCCGCGTCCGCCCACCTCCCGTCCAGATGGTTGGAGAACAGGCTGCTCATCGTGCCGTGCCCGTAGCCGAGTTGCCCCAGCAGGTTCGCCACGAGCCCGATCGAAGCCTCCGCGGCGTCCCGGCAGAGCGCCCCCACCATGGACATGCAACTGGTCCACGGCGTGATGCCCCGCTCCTGGCAGAACTGCGCCAGCAGCAACCGGGTCCAGTCGATCTTCTGTTCAGGCACGATGTGGATACCGATCTGGGTGTTGTGGGCCTCCCGGAGCCCGGGTCCCACACAAGCCATGGTCCCACCCACGGTGCTGACCGTGCACAGCAGGCCCAGGTGCATTCCCGGCCTTCCCGTACGCTCCAGGACCTCCAGCAGCTTCCTGCACTCCCACAGGCCGCAGTACACCTCGCTCAGGGTGCCCGCCTTGGGGGTCACTCCGCCCACCGCTGTGATGCCGCCGGCGATGCCCATCGCCCGGTTGGTCTCTTCCTGCACAAAGGACTGTATGTACGGCTCAAACCACTCTTCGCCGATGGATCCCGGCGCCCCTCCCGCCAGAATCGGGGGCCGCTTGTCGTCGGAGGTGCGGTACTCCACCGTAAGCTGGTCCTCTCCGCGGCCGAATACCTGCCTGGGCGGGCTTTCCCGATAGGCCCCGGCGATCTCTTTGATTTCCTCCGCGCTGAACCGGATCACCCGCTGCGTGTCGAGATGGTAGAGGCCCACATCCGCAAGCAACTCCACGCCCGCTTCGAAAACGGCGTCCGCCGTCTTGTCATCCACGATCAGTTCATCGGGATCATACTTGATCTCATACTTGCCCACGAGTTCCCGCACCTTCTTCGCAAAGGCAAGATCGAACTGTGTACCCTTCATCACAGGCCCTTTCAGGGACCTTTCCTGAAACTCCATGATCGGGATCATTCCTCGTCCTCCTTGCGGATCGAATTCTACGGGGCCGTCAGTCGTTCCGGCCCATGAGACGACGGCAAAGGGCAACCGCCTCGACGGCGTTCGGGGCCCAGCCGGCCGCGCCCATCTGGTCCGCCTTCTCCTGACTCGTTTCCGCGCCGCCGATAATCACATTGAAGGTGTCTTTCAGCCCCATGTCCCGAACATACTCGACCACCTCGGCGCAGTTTGGAATCGTTGTCGTCAGGAACGCGGACAGGCCGATGATATCCGCATTCACCTCCTGGGCCTTTTCGATAAAGGTCATGGCCGGAACATTGACGCCGATCTTGTGGACGGCGAATCCAGCCAGCTGCAGCTGCTTGGCGACCAGTCCGTAACCGATGTCGTGGATATCCCCCTGCACCGCACCGATCACCACCACCCCTGCCGAGGCGCCCGTCTCCGCCGGCAAATGCGGATCGATCAGGGCAATGCATTTCTCGGCGAGCTCACCTCCCATCATCAATTCCGGAAGATAATACTCCCCGGCCTCGAATTTTTCCCCGATCCACTCCAGGCCCCGAATGACCCCGGCACGTAAGAGTTCCACGGGATCGTGTCCCGCCTCGAGGGCCGCGCTCACCTCGGCGGCCGCGGCATCGTCCAGTGCTGCAACGCGTTGAGCGATTTCCCCGGCATTCATTCAGGTCCTCCTTGCTCTCAACCACTCCCCTGCCCATAGGAGCCGCATTTTCAAGAAACCCGTAAGGGGACTTCTCATTCACTAGCATACGCAACCACGGGAGTTGTCAGCCCAGGGTAAAACAAATGTAAAACGGATGTAAACCCTGCCCTCTATTCCGCCATTGACACCTGAGCGGCGGTTCCCATATTCTACGCCAAAAAGGAGGAAAGGTTATGGACACCCTGATCAATCGTATGATTCGTGCCGCAAAACTCGATGTACAGCTCTACGAAGAGGTGGAAAAAGACCAGACAGCGATGTCGCAGGCCATGGCGGTGGTGGTCATCTCCAGCCTGGCCGGCGGCATAGGCAGCCTGGGGGCAATGGGCCTGTCGGGGCTCTTTTTCGGCATGATCGCCTCCCTCGTCGGATGGTTCATCTGGGCCTTCCTGACCTATTTCATCGGCACAAGGCTCCTGCCCGAACCGCAGACCAAGGCAGACATGGGCGAGCTGCTCCGGACCATCGGATTCTCGAGTTCGCCGGGCGTCATCCGCGTGGCGGGGGTCATTCCCTTCCTCGGCGCGATCGTCATGTTCGCGGCCTCCATCTGGATGCTTGTTGCCATGGTCATTGCGGTCCGGCAGGCCCTGGATTACCAGAGCACCGGGCGTGCCGTGGGGGTGTGCCTGATCGGCTGGGTTGTCCAGATGGTCCTGTACGGCATCCTCTTCGCGCTCCTCGGGGCCGGTTCCGGGCTGTAACGGCGCCAGAGGGCCCCACCGCCTTCTTCGGGGGACTTCCCATGGCTCTGGACATCTTCGGCCTCGCCTTCGTGGCGCTCTTCTGCGTACTCGGTCTCTTGAGCGGGTTTCTCACCCAGATCGTCAGGCTCGCCGCACTTGTGGGCGCCTTTGTTCTTGCTTACTCCGCAAGCGCCTACACGAAGCCGCTGCTCATGAAATGGATGAATGTAGATACCGTCATGGGCGATCTGCTGTCCCTTTTCCTGGGCTGGGTGGTATGCTACATCTCCATCATCCTCATCGGTACGATCATCACCAGGGCCATCAAGAAGTCCTCCGGCTCGATCAAGGCCCTCGACCGGCTTCTGGGAGGAGGGCTGGGCTCGGCCAAGGGATTCCTGGTCGTCTACCTCATCGCCTGCGCCCTCGTGTTGCTCCGTGAGCCCATCGAAGATTTGGTCCCGAAACAGTATTTCGACCTGAAGGATTCCCGACTCGCCGCGTTTGCGGAAGACCACAATATCCTCAGCCGGGTCGGCATGCCGGATCTGGAAAAGCTCCAGGACCTCGCAACCGCCTTCCGGAGCAAAAAGCAACGCCGCGCCCTCCTGAAAGACCCGGCCATGAAAGACCTGCGGCACAACAAGGCCTTTCAACGCCTCTTGAACGACAAGGAATTTCGAAAGGCGGTAGACGAAAGAAGGTTGAGCGCCGTCCTGCAGAACAAGAACTTCCGCAAAGCGCTCAACGACCCGGAGATCCGACGCTTGCTGACAACGCTTGATTTGGACAGGATACCGGGAACCTCGGACTAGGGGCCCGTTGAAAAAGTGGCTCTTGGAGGCTGTTCAAAAAGTTCCAGATGCAAGGCAGGCGACAACTCCGCAGGATAGCGGAGTTGGACGCGACATCCCCTGGAAGGGGGCTGTCGCGCCCGCAGGGCGAGCGCCATGGACGGCGCGAGTCAAATCCCGAGGAATGAAGCG
>WFRX01000319.1 GCA_015486285.1 bacterium | reverse complement strand
TCCCGCTACGGGCGGATGGAAAGAGACCTTTCTACGGTATGCGGAGATACCGCGGGTCACGGTCTCCTCGATCCAGGAAGGCCTGGCCCGGGGAATCCGCGTGTTCCTGTGGAACCGGGAAGACCCGTTCTTCGACCGACCGGATGGGGAAAGAATCGCGGTCATTACCGAGAACGGCTTTTTGCAGAGGCTTCTGCAAGTCCAGGCCATCGAGAAACAGAGTTACTCGTTCCGCGTCGCAAGCGGCCCGTTTTCAGCGAGAAGCTTCTATATCCACATGCCTTGCGAAATCCTGGCGGGCGGCGCCGACGGGCCGGGCTCCTGCTACGATTCGGAAGACCGAATCTGACAAGAGCCAACGAAAGCTGCTCTACCGCAGGGGTCGGCTCGAAGGTGGGATTGTGATACCTGGCACCCAATTCCCAGATGGACGACGGAAGAGAATAGGCCAACGGCAGCTACCAGCCCACCTTGTCGAAGAACCCCTGGTAGATCTCCTCCACCTCATCGTTGGTCATGATCTTGTGCCGCTCGTGCCATCGCTTGATCCGGAGGAAACGATACGGACTGCCCTCCTGGTTTTCGATCTGCTTCTTCTGCTTCTCCTTCAGGTCCCTCGTGTCACCGACGATCTTGGCAGGCACCCCGACGGCGACCCCGTAGTCCGGGACGTCGGCGGTCACCACGGCGCCGGCGCCCACCAACGCATAGTCCCCGATCCGGACGCCGCAGAGGATGACCGCATTCCGGCCGATGTAAGCGGCCTTTCCGATCCGCACCTTCCCGAATTTGACCGGACACTCTTCCCCAAAGAGGTTGTTCAGGGATGAATCGTGAAGCAGGATGTTCGTTCCTTCGGCGATGTTCGCCTCATCGTCGATCTCCAGCAGCCTCGCGAAACGCTCATCCACCTTGAGATGCTGGATCTGAACGTCCTTTCCGATTTTCGCACCCAATGCCTTCCACCGGTCCATGTCCCGCTGGGTGTAGTACCTGTCGTCCCAGAAACGCGCCAGGAAGAGGCACATCCTCTTGAACCCGCGCAAAATCCATCGAATTCTTCCCCAAAGTCTGAACATCACGGTCCTCGTTGCCAGTTTTCTCTCGGTCCGCCCGCCTTGCCCTTTCATGGCTAACGTTCGCACGTTTCCTGCTTGTTTTCAAGGACTTGATTCCCTCCGGTTGTCAGGGGCGGACCGACATGGATAGAATGGGGGCACACCCTTTCGACCCCCGGGGCGGCCGGAAGGCAACCCGTACACGGATCAACCGTCGGCATGACGATAACCGGAAGAGGCGTACCGGATCTTGCGAGAAGCTCCCTTGCCGTGGGCGTTCCAGCGACGGGCGGATGGAAAGAGACCTTTCTCCAGTATGCGGGGATACCGCGGGTCACGGTCTCCTCGATCCAGGAAGGCCTGGACCGGGGAATCCGCGTGTTCCTGTGGAACCGGGAAGACCCGTTCTTCGGCCGACCGGATGGGGAAAGAATCGCCGTCATTACCGAAAACGGCTTCTTGAAGAGGCTCCTCGAATGCGAGAGCTTCGAGCAACAGGGGTATTCGTTCCGCGTCGCAGGCGGCCCGTTTTCAGAGAGAAGCTTCTACATCCACATGCCTTGCGAAATCCCGGCGGGTGGCGCCGACGGGCCGGGCTCCTGCTACGATTCGGAAGACCGGGAAATCGCAAATTCCGGGATCATCCTGCACGAACGGAACGGCGCCCTGTTCCTATCCGTGCCTTGGAACATCCTTGATCTGGAGATGGGAGACCGCTGGGAGTTCCGGCCCTTCTATTCCCCTTTCACAGGAAAACATTTCGCGGAGACCGGACCGACAGTCGATTTCGGCGCCCTCCGCCGCCTGTTCCAGGAGCTGGTCCTCCACGCCTTTCGACATCTCGGCCTCCCCTTGGTGAAGCTCCGTCACCCCTTTCTGGAAAGGCCGGCATTCTCGTTCCGGATCGATGGAGACGGCTACAGCCGGGAAAGCACGGATTCCGTGTTGAGAATTGCCCATGGACTTGGGGATGCGCCGTTTTCATGGTTCATCGACGTCCAGGGATGGGGAAAAAACATCCTGCGCGTCCGGGACCTGATCGAGAAAAACCAGGAGGTGGAACTCCACTGCTATCACCACATGACCTACCGGCGCGAGAGCGTGAACCGGGTGAACTTGAAAAAAGGCCTCCGCAGACTGAACCGGCTCGGCATCCGCCCCAGAGGCGTGGGCTCTCCGTATGGCTTCTGGTTCGAGGGGTACGGGGAGGCGATCCGGAGACTCGGGTTCGAGTATTCTTCCGAGTTCGCGTTCAATACAGACGATGTACCCTGCTTCCCCCGCAACGACAGCTCTTACGCCCTGCAAGTTCCAGCGCATGGAGGGTCCATCGGCGTTTTCGAGAAGGCGCGCTTCACTCGTGAAGAGATGTTCGTCCATTTCCGCGGCACCATGGAAAAGGCGATCCGCGACTGCGGCTGGGCCCTCGTCTGCGACCACCCCCTCGGCCGGATCGAGAGATTCGAAGGGGAATTCACCGAACTGTTCAAGGGCTTCCTGCAGGACGGCTGTCGCTGTGTACCCGTTTCCGAATACGCGGACCAGGCACGCGCCTTTCTGCTCCAGGATTTCCATCCCGTTACAGCAGGCCCCGCCATCTTTATCGAAGGGCCTTCCGCCGGTAGCGGTTGCAGCTTCGAGGTCATCCTGCCGAAAGAAGGAAGGTGGGGAGTGGAAGATCAGACCGGGGTTGTGTTTCGAAACAGCCTGGGCCAGGTCAGGGATGAATTCGAGTGCCCACCGAGGCCGGACTTCGATCGGTTTCTTGCACAACACGAGAAGGATCAGAGCCTCACGAATCTGACCCTGTGGCAGTGGTACCGGGGACTCACTCGCTACCACATCGCCCGGCTCCGGCGCGAGACAAGACGGTTTTTCCACAAAGGGGAAATACAGTAGCCCGGCTTAGTGCCCCTTGAACGCCGACCCAAAGGCCCGCCGGCCGGTCTTGGGCCCCTCCCCCCTCATCCGCCTGTACCGGGTGAGCATGGCACAGTGGCGGCAGAGAAACCCGCCGTTGTCCACCCACAATGTTCGATCGGAGATCGGGTCGCCGCACTGGGCGCAACTGAATCGACTGTATGCTTTTCTGGCAGCCATTGTCTTTACTCCTTCCCCTACATATTAGTTAGAGTCCAAGGGCGGCTCTCGGGTTCCCGGAATTCTGCTTGACATGCATCCGCGTCCCCGGATATGCTTCCCCATGACAAGAAGCAAGAGTTGAGGCGCGGCCGACATCAGTAGCTGGAACCACACACGGGGGACAGGCCCCGGATCCATGCGAAAGGGGAGGCCGCCGAAGCGGGTTTCGGCCTGTCACCGAAGCGGGCTGGGTCTGTGGAGAAGATCCACAGGACTGTCACGGACGGGGTTCCGTGGAGCGCTCTCTTGGACTGCACGGGTCGACGAGCAGCGGACGAGAGCGTTCCGCTGCTTTTTTATTTTTACGGTCCATGGAGGAGAAAATCATGCTGAAAGGATGCTTTACCGCCCTTGTGACGCCCTTCACGAACGATCAACAGCTGGATCGCGGATCGCTGGAACGGCTCATCGAGTTCCAGGTTACAAACGGAATCAGCGGGCTGCTGGCTGTCGGCACCACCGGCGAGAGCCCGACGCTCGAGTGGCAGGAACACAACGACGTCACGCGGCTCGTGTGCGAAGGCACCCGTGGAAAATGCAAGTCCATCGCCGGAACGGGCAGCAATTCAACCCGCGAGACCCTCGAAGGCTCGGAGCATGCGGCGAAATTCGGGGCGGATGCGGTGCTGCTCGTTGATCCCTATTACAACGGCCCGAGTTCACTGGAAATCCGTCGCGAGTACGTAGCGCCGGTGGCCAAGCGGTTTCCGGAGATCGATGTGATCCCCTACGTCATCCCGGGCCGCACCGGAACCCAGCTGCTTCCAGAGGACCTGGCGATCCTGTACAAGGAGTATCCGAACGTCCGCACCGTAAAGGAGGCGACCGGGAGCCTGGAAAACATGGCCCGCACACGCGAGTGCTGCGGCGACGACTACACCATCCTCTCCGGAGACGACGACAAGACCTTCGAGATGATCACGAGCGACGCCATTCGCGCCAGCGGCGTCATCTCCGTCCTGTCCAACATCGCTCCGCGGGCCCTGACGAATTTCGTCAACCTCCTCCTGGAGGGCAAGCGTACAGAGGCGGAGGGGCTGCTCAAGTCCCTGAAGCCCCTTTTCGGACTGGTGACTGTCAAGACGCGGGAAGACACCCCGTACGGGCCCGTAACCTGCCGCGCCCGCAACCCCCTGGCCGTCAAGACCTTGATGAACATCCTGGGCATGCCGGCCGGGCCCTGCCGACAGCCCCTGGGCAAGATGACGAAAAAAGGCGTGCAGGCGGTCCTGGAGGCGGCCCATACGGTTCAGGCGAACGCCCCGGAGATCCTGGCCCCTGTGGCCGAGTTCTTCAACGTCGATATCGAGGAGCGGTTGAGCAACGAGGCCAACTGGAAGGACCTGAGCTACGAGGCGTATTGAACCGGAACATCTCCGAACCGCAGAGGGGGCCGGGGATTGTCCTGCCTCTCCGTGTCCATATACGGAAGGAACCCATCATGCTCGAAGTATTCATGACTGAAGAACGCAGGGGGCTCAAGAAGGAATTGGAAGATTTCGTCAAGAGCATCCCCCGTCAACTGCTCGTTGACATGGATGCCGACAAGGTCACCTTCCCCAAGGAATTCCTGGAGGCGGCGGCGAAGAGAAACCTCCTGGGGCTGAGGTTCCCGCCGAAGTATGGAGGACGGGGACTCGGATGGGTGGACGAGGTCATGGCGGCGGGCGAAATCGGCAAGCTGAACGTGGGCCTTGCCTGCCTCTTCTCGGTGATCTCCATCGTCGGGGAAGCGATCAACACCTTCGGCAACGAGGCCCAGAAGGAGAAGTATCTCAGGCCCCTCCTGGAAGGAAAGATGTGGGCCGGAGAAGCACTCACCGAGCCGAGGGGAGGGTCGGACTTCTTCGGAGCCACCACCACAGCGATCAAGCAGGGAGACCACTATATCCTCAACGGTCAGAAGAGGTTTACCGTCGGAGCGGAAGGGGCGGATTTCTTCCTGGTCTACGCCGTCACCAACCCGGAAGGCCCTCCCCGCGAACGGCTCAGCGCCCTGCTCGTGGAGAGGGACATGGGCGTGACGGTCAAGCATGTCTACGGCTTGATGGGGGTGCGCGGCACGGGTACGGGAAGGATATACTTCAAGGATGTGAAGGTGCCCGTGGAAAATCTGCTGGGAGAGGAAAACCAGGGCTCCAAGATCTTCTACAAGATGATGGTCCCGGAAAGGCTCCTGTCCGGAGGCGTGGCGGGCAGCCGGGCCATCCTGGAGGTCGCCGCCAGGTATGCCGACAGGAGGAAGGCCTTCGGGTTCAAGATACGGAACTTCGAGGCGGTCAACATGAGGATCGCCGAAAGCATTACGAAGCTGGATGCCGTCAGCGCCTTCGCCTATGCCGTGGCCAAGACCATAGACGACGGCGTGGGCACCCCCGGCTACCAGAGGAGGCTCGTGTCCGAATTGAAGGTCTTCGCCACCCAGGCCTTCTGGGAGGTCGCAAACGCCGCCATGGACAATATGGGGGGCATAGGCTACACGAACGTCTACCCCATCGAGCGGGCGGTCAGGGAGGCCCGGCTGCCCATGCTCTGGACGGGCACGAACGACGTCATGAAGCTCATCATCCAGCACGAGTATTACAAGGAGCTGCTCGCCAGGGGCGTCGTCGGCAGGGATATCGAGGCCGACGTTCCCCTCAGCGATGAAGAGGCCGCCGAGGAAAAGGTCTATACAGACGAAGACCAGGACTAGTCCCACGCCTCAGGCGGAAACGGCGGACATGCCATCCTGGGAGCGGCAACCTTGCGGGACCCCGAGTTCGCCCGCCACAGACCATCCCCCGTCCGCAGGGCCTCCCTCTCCGGCCATCCCGCGGCCACGTTCCCGGCACGGATGGGATCGCCAGGGGGCAGGGGCAATCCTGAACCGGATGCAATAATGCAATAAGCCAAGCCTGACCCCGGTGCAGAGAGCATCTACGGATCTTCGGCGTCAGATCTCCCGCCGCAGGAAGCGCTCCCGGATGAGATCGCCCACGCGGAGGCTGTTCGCCATGATCGTCGCCGTGGACGGAACGCCGCCCGAGGTGGGCATGAAGCCGCCGTCCGTGACGTAGAGGTTTCGTACTTCGTGGGTCTGGCAGGCCGGGTCCAAGACGGAACGGGCCGGATCCGTACCGAAACGGCAGGTCCCCTGCTGCAGGTGATAGGTCGTGTCCTTCCAGGACCAGGCGCGGACGCGTTCCGCCGCGGGCCGGATCGCCTTGAGCATGTCCATCCCGCGCCGAAGCATCTTCACGTTCGTTTCGTCCGCCGCAGGGTGGTTGCGGGCAGTGATCCGCGCGACGGGCAGGCCGAAGCGATCCTTCCGATCCGGGTCGAGATCCACGTACGACCCTTTCCAGGGAAGGGCCTCGCCGAAGATCTCGAATTCTACGGTCAACTCCTCGATGAAATGCCGGCGGAGCCGGTCCTTCAAGTCCCGGCCGAAGAGATTCCATCCCTCGGCGGCGGCCAGCCGGACCGCGGCGTTGATCGGGTTCGGGTGTTCGAGGACGAAGTTGTAGGTCCCTCCCTTGGGCAGGGCGAGGCCCGAGCCCTCCATCCAGTAATCGTCCTGGACAGAGCGCTGGAAGAAGGGGAGATCCATGCCGTCGGGCCCGAGCCGGGAGATGATCTGCCCGCGGTCGAACACGGCCATCCCCTTTCCCAGGGTGGAGAAGGTGAGGTTTCTGCCCACGAGTCCGTTGTTATTGGCCAGCCCCCGGGGAAAGCGGGTACTCTCGGACAGGAGCAGCAGCCGGGCGCTCTCCACGGCCGAGGCGGCCAGACAGACGACCCGCGCCCCGATCCGCCGGACCTTTCCGTGCGCGTCGAGGTATTCCACGCCCCGGACACGGTCGGATGCATCGACCAGGACCCGCCGGGCCATGGAGCGCGCCTCGACCCGGCACCTGCCGGTTGCCTCCGCCGCCGGGATGAAGGTGACCAGGCAGCTCGACTTGGAGGCGTTCTCGCAGCCATAGTCGCCGCACAGGCCGCAGTAGCTGCAGGGAGGCCTCCCGCCGAAGACCCGCGAGGCGATCGCCCGGGGCGTCGGGTACGGGTGATATCCCAGGGAACGGACCGCCTCGTCGAACAGGGCCGCCGCAGGATGAGGCCGCATGGGCGGCAGGGGAAAGGGGCGGTCCCGGACCTCGAAGGGGTTTACGCCCGCCCTGCCGGAAACCCCGATCCGCGCCTCCAGCATGTCATAATAGGGGAGCAGGGCCTCCATGGAGATCGGCCAGTCGGCGATCTCCGCGTTCTCGATCCCCCCTGTCCATTCGGCCAAACGAAAATCCGACGGCTTGAGGCGGTAGAAGAACCCGCTCATGTGAACCGTCGCGCCGCCCACGCACGCGCTCGTCCACCCCGAACGGGTTCTCCTGGCGGGTTCTTTCTCCGACTTCCGGATCGTGTGGGGTTCATCATCCAGGTAAGGCACCCAGAAATCGCGGCGGCAGATCTTCACCTCGTCGTGGACAAAATCCCGGGAGGTGTAATACGGGCCCTTCTCCAGGATCACGACCCGGGCCCCCTGTCTCTTA
>WFRX01000318.1 GCA_015486285.1 bacterium | reverse complement strand
TAGACCTTGGCAAACCGCGCGAAGTGCTCGTAGGTCTCTTCGTCTGTATAGAACTGGGCATTCACCTCGGGCTGCAGGCCCTCGTGGGTCCGGTATACAGCGGTGAAGGCGCTCATCTCCATCCATCGCATGAGCAGCTCTTTGGACCGGTGGATCTTGATGAGCAGGGAAATCGTTGTGTAGCCCCCGATATCCGTGTGGTTGAGGCTCCAGCCGGACAGTCCCCCGGAGATCATGCCCTTGATGCCGGACTTCATTCCGTCGTCGCCGTCGAAGGTCACGAGCTGGTCCCCGGCCCAGAAGAGGGTGCTCCGGCCGGGCGTCCTCGCATTCCCGCTCCGGGAAAAGAAAAATGCGTCCCCCTCCAGGCCCTCTTCCGCGAGCACCTGTCGGTTCAGGCGGGCCCATTCCTCCGGATATCGATTGTGATACAGGGCCGGGTCCTCCCCGGAAAACAGGACGCAGTCGAAGGGAAGGGCCTCACCGTAATCCGCCATCCAGCCCCACACGCCGATACCGAGCATCTCCTCGCGAATCACGTCCTTGAGCCACTCACGGGCATCCGGGTTCGTCAGATCGACGAACCCGGCGGCAAAGTCGCTGTTCATGACCGGGTAGGGTTCGCCCTCCTCGTTCAACACCAGGTATCCCAGCTCCTCGGCCTCGCGGTAGAGGTTCCGGGTGAAGCCTTCCACCCCTTCCACGTCTACCAGGGAGGGGTTCACATAAATCAGGACCCGGACACCCTTGGAGCTGAGCTCCTCCACCATCTGCGCCCATCCCGGGTAGCGCGCCTCGTTGAGTTCCCAGTTCCACCAGAGCTGTTTTCCGAAGGTGGTTCGCCTGTTGCCGACCCAATCCTGAAGCCAGAAGGCGGCGACGGGCGTGTCGTGAGCCTCGAGCTGTTCGAGCTTGTCGTAGACCTCGGCCGTGCCTCCCTGGAGGCCCACCACGGCCCCCTCGTTGACCCAGTCGGGCAGGGGCGGCATCCTCCCCGCGTAGGCGGTGAACTCCCGGATCAGGGCCAGGGGCGTGTCCCCGTTCAGGATGCGTGCCTTCATGCAGGCGCCGAAGAGCTTGATCGTCACCCTGTCAGGGGCGGTCAAGTCGAAGAAGAGGATCTCGTCATTTTCCAGGAAGACGGAGCGCATCCGGCTGGTCAGGTACTGGGGAACCGCGCTGTAGGTTGAGTACCAGCTGCCGGCCGCGCCGGGCATGACCAGGTTGAGCAGTGTGGAATAGGGCTCCTTCCCCCGGAAGATCCCCTGCTCCTGGCTGATGATGGGAAAGGCCTTCCCCTTCAAGTCCAGGAAGGTGTATTGTTCCCCGAAGCCGAAAAACCGTTCGTCCGGTGAAGACGCATACCGGAGGAAGACCCGGTTGAACGCGGCCGGCGCGTCGACAAGCTCCAACCGGAAGGCGAGTTGATTGTCCGAGGCCGCGGTGAGCCGCAGGACATAGCCCACCGAGCGGCCCCCTCCGCTGAGCCTGCCCGCGACGCGCAGGTCGTCCCCGGAAGCGGTCACGCTTTCCAGGCTTTGTTCTTCGCAAAGGAGATGGATCGTATCTTCGATGGTGAAAGAGCCCCGATGGTCTGTAATGGTCTCCTCTCCGATCGCGGCGGCCGCAAAGCCTTCGCCGGAGACACTCTCCCAGAGGACCTTCTCCGGCCCGTCGCGGTGGGTGATTCGAAGCTCCGGCGGCCCTCCCTCCGCTTGCTCCACTGTGACCGAAAACCGCCCCACCGCATAGGTGCCGGGACCCGAGGAAGAAGGCCCCCCGTTCCCGTCCCCGCAAGCCTGGAGGTTTGTTGCGCCGATCAGGCAGCAAAGGCCCAGGAGGGCTCGAAAAGAAACGGCTCTCAATCCTCGAAGGCGCCTTCTTCCGGGGGCCAAGGTTTTCATCCGTCTCCCCCCACAATGTGATTCTCAATATCCTGGTGCAATCCGGGCCTCCACCGGGTGGGCTTCCCCGGTTTCGCGGGCAGGCAGCGCGACGTTACGTTTGCTCGAGCCCCGTTACTTGTCGTACTCGATGTGCGGGAGATCGTCAAGGTGCCGCCGTACCGCAAGATTCTCTCCGCCTTCCCTCCAAGCGATCATAACATAGCGCGCCTCTTTCCGGCCATGAATATATAACCACTTCGGCCATCTGCAGGGAAGCGGGGATCTCGGACGCAACCCTCTATGAGTACTTTGATTCGAAGGAAGAGGTCCTCTTTTCCATCCCCGAGATATACACCCGCAGGGAACTCGACCGGATGCTGGAGATCAGCCGGTACCTTCTCAGCCCGCAGGAAAAGCTCCGGGCGATCATACAGGGCTACCTCGAGTTCTACGAGAGAAACCGGATGTACACATCGGTCGTACTCCTGACACTGAAAGGGAACCGAAACTTCCTCAAGTCTCCCGCCTACGCCGTGGTCCGGGAGGCCTCCAGGTCGGTCGTGGACGTCTTCAACCAGGGCGTGACCGAAGGCGTATTCCGCGATGACATCGACGGATATCTCGTTCGGAACATGGTACTCGGCTTCATCGAACACTTGACCATCCAATGGCTGCTGGTCGGCCGCCCCGAGCGGATTTCCGATTACCGGGACAGGATCTTCGATATGGTGATCAAGGCCATCGAGAAACCGAAGGATGAGGATTGGCTCGAGATAAAAGTGAAGGGGATGGCGCCCGTGGGAGTGAAGGAATGAGCGGCAAGGTGCAAACGACGAGAGATCTGCTGAAGGCAAATGCCCGGGCGCACCCGGACGTTCCCTTCCTGATCTACTATAACGAGATCGTCACCTACAAGGACCTCGAGGAGAGAACCAACGCTCTGGCGAATTTCCTCGTAGAGCAGGGGCTGAAGGCGGGCGATGTCGTTTCTTTCATGATGGTCAACTCCCCGGAGTTCTTCTACACCCATCTCGGGGTTCAGAAGATGGGGGCCATGGCTGTGCCGATCAGCTGCTGGCGGCAGGCGGAGGAGGTGGCGTTCCTCGTGAACGACTGTCGGCCGAGGATTCTGGTCATGGACGCGGAATACGCGCCGATCGTCTCGCAGATCCGGAAGCAGATCCCCTCCGTGGAGGAGATTCTCATCCACGCATCGGCCGACATGCAGCTCGATTTCCCGCAGGAACGGCTCTCCGGGGTTCTCGAGAGGTTCTGAGGAGTACAAAGAGGGGATCCGGGCTCTACGTGGCAAACCGCTTGACGTCGAACATGGCGAAATTGTACTTTGCATACAATTTTCACGAATTCATTCGTAACATCCAGGACATCTGCGGCGGGATCCTGGTGACGCAGCCGACCTGCCAGGATTGGCAGCGGGACGAACTCCGGCCCTGCCTGGAAATGTACATGGGAGGGGCCGGGGATTACCATGCGGAAGAGCGGCTCAGGCTCATGAGCATGCTGCATCACACGGTGGCGAGCGATTTCGGCGGGTGGCACGAGGTATGTACGGTCCACGCCGAGGGATCCTTTGCCGCTCAGAAGATGATGCTGGCCATCGAGGCCCCGACGGAGGTGTACAAGAAGAGGGCCCGAGAAGTCGTAGGCATAGTGGAATAAGGGGGCTATCGCCATGTTCAAGACAAAGATTTGTGATATCCTCGGAATCGAATACCCGATCCTCCTGGGCGGCATGATATGGGTAGGCCGCTCGAACCTGGTTGCCGCCGTTTCCGAAGCGGGCGGGCTCGGCCTGTTGGGAGCCGGCGGGATGACCATCCCGGAGATCGAACAGGATCTGCAGGAAATCAGGGAGAAGACGCAAAGGCCCTTCGGCGTCAACATCCCTCTCGTCCGACCCGATGCCGAGGACCTGATCCAGGCATCCATCCAGGCGGGCGCCCGGGTGATCTCGACGTCGGCCGGGAATCCGAAACGGTACACCGGGAAGATCAAGGAACAAGGGTGCAAGGTGATCCACGTGGCCTTCAACGTTTCCGGGGCGCGTAAAAGCCAGGAGGCGGGGGTCGATGTCGTGGTTGTGGAAGGCTTCGAAGCAGGCGGGCACAACGGCGTCGACGAGCTGACAACCATGGCCATGGTGCCCCAGGCCGTCCGCGCTGTGGACATACCGGTGGTCGCGGCAGGGGGCATCTGCGACGGGAAGGGCCTTGTTGCCGCTCTCGCCCTGGGGGCCCAGGGCGTCCAGATGGGTACGCGCTTCATTGCGACCCATGAAGCGGCGCCCCATCCGAACGTCAAGAAGGCTGTCCTGGAGGTACCGGACAACGGGACGTGCATTACCGGTCGATCGCTCTCCGGCCCGACGCGCGCGGTGCGGAACAAGCTCAGTGAAAGGATCCTGGCAGCCGAAAAAGAGGGCGCGTCTCCGGAGGAGCTCATGGAAATGATCGGCGAGGGCCGGTCCATACGCGCGTGCGTGGAAGGGGACTGCGAAGAGGGAACGGTCTATTGCGGCCAGATCGGAGGCTATGTGGACTCCATCAAGAGCGCGCGGGAGGTCATCGAGGAGACGATCAGCGAGGCCAAGTCGATCATCGAATCTCTCCAGGGATTGCTTTCACAATGAATCCGAAAGGAAAGCGGCATGCACCCCCTCATCGACCCGGAGGCGGTCGAGCGGATCCGGTCGACCGGTAACGGTTTGCCCAACCTGCCGGACCGCAGGAGTGTGTTGGAAGAAAATGGCCTGCCCTATGACAGGCCGGCGGAGAACGTCATCATCTCCGGATGCCAGATCCTTCCCTTCCTGCCCCATATACTCTCTTCTCTTGCCCGCATCTATGACCGCACAGGATTCTCCTATACCTTTCTCTCCCGGGAGTACTGTTGCGGCAACTACCTCTACCGTCCCGCCATCAAGGCCCGCGACGACCAGGCGCTGGCCGAATGCCGGGATCTCTCCGCCGAGTTCGTATCGCAGAACCTCGAAGCCGCTGAACGGCTGGGCGCAAAGCGCCTGGTGATCTTCTGCTCTCCCTGCTACCCGATCTTCAAGAACGCCCTGCCTGAAGAAAATATCGTCTTCTATCCTGTTACCCTGGCCGAAGTCATGGAGGCGACCCCCTTCGACGAGGCCGTCGACTACTTTGCCGGCTGCTACAAGCTCCACAGGAAATTCTCGCCCGTGCCGATGGACCTCAAATCCACGAACCATGTCTTTGAAAAACTGGAAGGGGTGAAGGTCCATCGCATCGGCGCTCCGGAGTGCTGCTACAAGCCGGCAGGCATCGCCCACATGATGGAAGGCATCCGGACGAAGCTCATGGTCCACATCTGCACGGGGTGTTACGGCCAGGCATTGAGCAACCTTCCGCAAGAGAGCGAAACCGAGGTGCTCATGCTGCCCCAACTCGTCGAGAGGGCGATGAACCGTGGTCGATGATCCGCCTCATCCCGCACACCCTGTCAAAATCCTCGAAATCTGGTATGCTTCAAATATTTCGCACTTGCCCGACCTCCCCGCGGCGGCGAGGGTTGCGGGGACCCGCCGTAAAACCGTTGTACGTGGAAAGGATGAGGAGGAAAGAAGATGGAAGTCGAAGATGTGGTAATCGTCAGTCTCGCCAGGACCGCCATCGGAAAATTCCTGGGCAAGCTGAAAGATGTCTCCTCGAGAGACCTGGCCATAACGGCCGGCAGGGCGGCGATCGAACGGGCGGGCATCTCCGCCGAGGATATCGACGAAATCTGCATGGGGCAGTGCCTGCCGGCGATGCAGGGTTCCCTTCCGGCTCGCCAGGTGAGCATGCGGCTCGGCCTCGCCCACAGGAGCGCCGCCGTGACCGTGAACCAGAACTGCGCTTCCGGCATGCGTGCCCTGGAGGTGGCCTGCCACGGCCTGATGCTGGGCAAGACCGAGATCGCGTTGGCCATCGGTGTAGAGAGCATG